>CAMYJV010000001.1:0-53279 GCA_947258805.1 uncultured Gammaproteobacteria bacterium
TAGCGCAGGCCGCAAAGCTTGTCCGCCAGCCAGCAGATCAGGCTGGTCCACCGGGGCACCCAGTTGTAGCCGGTGTGCCAGCCGAAGGCCCGGCCGATGATTACCAGCAGCGCATAGGGGAGCACGGTTACGAACATCAGGCAGGTGAACAGGACCGAGCGCAATAACCGCATGATGGTGGTCAGCCGGCTCAGGTCGGAATCAGCGACAAGTCTGCGACGTCCAGGAACAGGTGGCGCAGCCGCTTCAGCAAAGCCAGCCGGTTGGCACGCAGCCCCGCGTCGTCGGTCATCACCATGACCGCGTCGAAGAAAGCATCGACGGGTTCACGCAGCCCCGCCAGTTCCGTCAGCACCGCCTCGTAATCGCGCTGCGCGAGTCGTTCCTCATGTGCGCCCAGCACGTGCACCACGGCTTCGTGCAGCTGGGTTTCTGCCGTCGCTTCAAACATTTCCGGCCGCACTGCGTCTGGTGCCTGGTCGGCACCGCGCAGGATATTCGCGATGCGCTTGTTCGCCAGGGCAAGGCTGTCGGCCGCGGGCAACTGCAGAAAGCCCTGCACGGCCACCACGCGTTGATGAAAGTCCAGGGGCGACGACGGATTGCGGGCACGCACCGCCTCGAAGGTCTCAGGCGTCACCGCGCCGGCAGGCAGGCCGGGCGCGAGGCCGTCCCGGTAATACGCGCGTAGCCGGTCCATGATGAAGGCAAAGATCTCATCCACCAGGGCGTCGGGGTCTGCGCATTTCACTGGCTGTAGCGCCACTGCCTGTGCCAGCGGTCTGCGCAGGTCGAGCTCAACGCCGTCTTCCACCAGCACGCGCAGCAAGCCCAGTGCGGCACGGCGCAGCCCGAAAGGGTCCTTGTTGCCGGTGGGCCGTTTGCCTGCGGCGAAGATCCCGGCCAGCGTATCCAGCCGGTCGGCCACGGTCAGCGCGCGGCCTGTGGGGGTGGTGGGCAGCCGGTCGCCGGCATGGCGGGGCAGGTATTGCTCTTCGATAGCGGTGGCCACCGCCGGCATTTCCCGGTCGTGCACCGCGTAGTAGTAGCCCATGCGGCCCTGCAGCTCCGGGAATTCTCCGACCATGGCGGTCAGCAGGTCGGTCTTGGCGAGGTGGGCTGCGCGCACGACCCATTGCTGGAAAACCGTCTGGTCGAAGGTCACGTCGTGCAACAGATCGGCCGCAATCTCGTGACCCAGTTGCGCAACTCGGGCGGACTTGTCGAACAGGGAACCCAGGTCTTTTTCGAACACCACCTGCTTGAGCTTGTCCCGCCGGTCTGCCAGGGACGTGCGCCGATCCTGCGCAAAGAAGAAGGCCGCGTCGGCGAGGCGCGGGCGCACGACTCGCTCATTTCCTGCCTGCACCTGGGCAACATCCCTGCTGTCCAGGTTGCTGATCGTGATGAAGTGCGGCAACAGTTTGCCGTCGGCATCCCGCACCGGGAAGTAGCGCTGGTGGTCCTGCAGCGTGGAGATCAGCACTTCTTCCGGCAAGTCCAGGAACTCCGTGTCGAAACGTCCGGCCACGGCCACCGGCCATTCCACCAGCGCGGTCACCTCATCTACCACGGCCGGGTTTAGCACGGCTTCGCCGCTGATCCCGGCGGCCGCGCTATGGGCCAGTTCCACGATACGTGCCCGGCGGGCCGCAAAGCCCGGCAACACCGAGCCCTGCTGCTGCAGTACGGATTGATAATCTGCTGCCTGCGTCAGCGTGATGGGGTCCGGCGCGTGAAAGCGGTGGCCGCGCGTGGCGGCACCGGCGGTCTGGCCCAGCAACTCGGCGGGCACGACCTGGTCGCCCAGTAACATCACGATCCAGTGCACCGGCCGGACGAACTCTGCATCGCCCGCGCCCCAGCGCATGCGTTTTGGAATTGGCAGGCTCGCCAATGCGCTGTCGATGATGCCAGGCAGTAATTCGGCAGCAGCATGGCCGGCCTCAACGCCGCGGAAACAGAGCCACTCGCCCTTCGGGGTGCGTTGTCGTTGCAGGTCGGCCACCGCCACGCCGCAGCCGGCCGCAAAGGCTTCTGCGGCCCGAGTCGGCTGGCCGGCCTCGTCAAAGGCCACTTTCACGGGCGGCCCGCGTTTGTCCACTTCGCGCTGGGCCTGCTTCAGGTCGAGGCCGCGAACCAGCAGCGCAAGCCGGCGGGGCGCGGCAAATGATTCCGTCACACCATGGGCGAGACCGGCATCCCGCAGGCCGTTCAGCGTGGCTTCGCTAAAGGCGGTTTCCAGGCGGTGGAGGGCTTTCGGCGGCAACTCTTCAGTGCCGATTTCCACCAGAAAATCCGCAGTGGCGGAGGTCGTCATCAAGGGAACTCCACGCGTCAGGCGGCGTCGGACCGGCCGGCCACCATCGGAAAGCCCAGCGCCTCGCGACTGTCGTAGTAAGCCTGCGCTACCAGCCTGGCCAGTTCCCGCACTCGCAAAATGAAGCGCTGTCGTTCGGTCACCGAGATGGCCTGCCGCGCGTCGAGCAGATTAAAAGCGTGCGACGCTTCCAGGACCTGTTCATAGGCGGGTAAGGTCAGCCCCTGCTCGATCAGCTGCCCGCACTGGTCTTCGGCGTCGTCGAAGCGACGGAACAGCAAGCCGGTATCAGCGGCCTCGAAGTTATAGCGTGACATCTCGACTTCGTTCTGGTGGAACACGTCGCCGTATGTGATCTGGCCGAATTCACCGTCCGTCCACACCAGGTCGAACACACTGTCGACGCCTTGCAGGTACATCGCAATGCGTTCCAGGCCGTAGGTGATCTCGCCGGTCACAGGTCGGCAATCCAGCCCCCCCACCTGCTGAAAATAGGTGAACTGCGTCACTTCCATGCCGTTAAGCCAGACCTCCCAGCCGAGCCCCCATGCACCAAGAGTAGGCGACTCCCAGTTGTCTTCCACGAACCGTATGTCGTGCACGAGGGGATCGATGCCCAGGGCCCGCAGAGAGTCCAGGTACAGGTCCTGGATATCGGCAGGCGACGGCTTGATAACGACCTGGAACTGGTAATAGTGCTGCAGGCGAAAGGGGTTGTCGCCATAGCGACCGTCCGTAGGCCGCCGGCTGGGCTGCACGTAGGCTGCGCTCCAGGGCTCCGGGCCAATGGCGCGCAGGAAAGTGGCCGAGTGAAAGGTGCCGGCACCCATGGGCATGTCGTAAGGCTGCAGAACCGCGCAGCCCCGATCCGCCCAGTAGCGTTGCAGGGCAAGGATCAGGTCCTGGAAAGTGGCGGGGTGCTGCGAGGGCACAGGTCGCTCCGGCAAAGGCGCGCAAGTATAGCCTTGTTCCCGGCGCGCCACGCGGCGGTCACGGCGCCGCAAATGGCACTAAAATGGTGCAACACTAAGGGCCCGCGCACTATAATTGTGCGCGATCGCGGCGGCGAAATCGGCTATCTCTAATTAAAACAGATAGTTATAATGCCCCCTAAAGTGGCACGCTTTGTGCAACTGTGCGAGTCCCGCTCCGACAGGCCCGAAAAGGCCCGGGCGGAACGGTACCGGGGGGGATCCCGTCGGACCCACGCCCCGTTTTGACCAACAACCCAAGAGCGCTCCTGGAGGCAATGCAATGACACCCGCTGATGTACTCAGCCTGCTGAAAGAAAAAGAAGCCAAGTTCGTCGACCTGCGCTTCACCGACACCCGCGGCAAGGAACAGCACGTGAGCGTGCCCGCCGGCACGATCGATGAAGGTTTTTTCGAAGACGGCAAGATGTTCGACGGCTCGTCCATCGCCGGCTGGAAGGGCATTAACGAGTCCGACATGATCTTGATGCCGGATCCGTCCACCGCCGTGGTCGACGTGTTCACCGAGGATACGACGGTCAACCTGCGCTGTAGCGTTGTCGAACCGTCGACCATGCAGGCCTACTCACGCTGCCCGCGCAGTGCCGCAGAACGTGCGATTGAATACCTTAAGTCCACCGGTATCGCGGACGACGCGTTCTTCGGCCCGGAGAATGAGTTCTTCGTGTTCGACAGCGTTCGTTATCACTCCGACATCCAGGGCTCTTTCTACAAGCTGGATTCCCAGGAGGCTTCCTGGAGTTCAAGCGCCGAGCGCGACGAAGGCAACATCGGCCACCGTCCGGGTGTGAAGGGCGGTTACTTCCCCGTGCCGCCGGTGGATTCCCTGCACGACATCCGCTCGGCCATGTGCCTGGCGATGGAAGACATGGGCCTCGACGTCGAGGTGCACCACCACGAGGTGGCAACGGCAGGCCAGTGTGAGATCGGCGTGAAGTTCAACTCGCTGGTGCAGAAGGCCGACGAAGTCCAGGTTCTGAAGTACGTAGTAATGAACGTTGCCCACGGTTACGGCAAGACCGCGACCTTCATGCCCAAGCCGCTCGTTGGTGACAACGGTAACGGCATGCACATTCACCAGTCCCTGTCGAAGGGGGGTGAAAACATCTTTACTGGCGATGCCTACGGTGGACTGTCCGAAACCGCGTTGTACTACATCGGCGGCATTTTGAAGCACGCGCGGGCGATTAACGCATTTGCGAACCCGAGCACCAATAGCTACAAGCGGCTGGTGAAGGGTTTCGAGGCGCCGACCTTGCTGTCGTACTCCGCGCGTAACCGGTCTGCCTCCATTCGCATTCCGTTCATCCCGAACCCGAAAGCCCGCCGGCTGGAGGTTCGTTTCCCGGACAGCATGGCCAATCCTTACCTGGCCTTTACCGCCATGCTGATGGCCGGCATCGACGGCATTCAGAACAAGATCCATCCGGGCGAACCGATGGACAAGGATCTGTACGACCTGCCGCCGGAAGAGGAAGCTGCCCTGAAAACGGTGTGTTTCAGCCTCGAAGAGGCGCTGGAGGCACTCGACACCGATCGTGAGTTCCTCACTGCCGGCGATGTGCTTAGCAATGAGCTGATCGACGGCTATATCGAACTCAAGGATGAGGAGTGCACGCGCTTGCGGATGACCACCCACCCGGTGGAGTTCGAGCTGTATTACAGCCTGTAAGAGTGTGAAGCCCGTCACGGCCCCGGCAGGAGATTCGCCGGGGCCGTGCTAGGCCCCAGGGCCTGCGTTGCGGTACTCTTGATGCATGCGCAGGGTCTTGTTAATTGTCTGTCTGTTCGTGGGCGTCGCTGCTGGCGCCACCGACGTTTACCGGTGGGTAGATAGCGAAGGCGTCGTGCATTTCTCGGACCGGCCGCAAGAGGGCGCCGAGCGGGTGCAGCTGCAGGAGGCGCAGACGTTCTCAGCGCCGCAGGCCCGGCCACGCAGCAGCAGTGCTGCCGCCGGTTCGCCTGAAGGTGCCGACGCACCGATCTATCAGACCCTGGAAATCGTCAAGCCCGGGCAGGAGGAGGTCCTTTGGAACCTCGGCGGTCAACTCGACGTGACCATGCGGCTCGAACCGAGGCTGCAGATCGGCCATCGCCTGTCTCTCTTCCTGGACGACCAGCCGGTGGAGATACGCAGGGGCAGCCTGCAGACCCGGGTGACGGACGTGGGCCGCGGGGTGCACGTGCTGCTCGCGGAAGTGCGCGACCAGTCGGGCACGGTGCTGCTCAAGAGCCAGCCGCGGACCTTCGTGGTGCAGCAGACGTCCATTCAGAACCCCAACAATCCGGCCAACGCGCCGGTTCCGGCGCCCCTGGGCCCCCGCTAAAGCCCGCTGAACTCCTGGAGCATCTCAGCACCGCCGTGGTGCTGGTGGACACGGGCGCGCGCATCGGCTTCATGAACCCGGCTGCAGAGCTGTTGCTCGGCCAGAGCAAGCAGCAGGCGAAGGGTCGGCGCATCGACGAACTGGGCCCCGGCCTCGAAGACCTGGAGGCGCTGGTCGAGCGCGCGGCAGAGACTGCCCTGCCTTTCGGTCAGACCCTGACCTTGAATCTGCCCCACGCCGAGCGTCCGGTGCTGATGGTGTCATGTCGCGTGTCACCATGGCCGGCGTCGTCGGATTGGCTGGTCGTGGAACTCCACGACGAGTCGTCCTGGTGGCAGCTCGACAAGGAACAGGCGCTGCTCGCCCAGCACGGCGCGAGTCGGCGCATCATTCGCCAGCTGGCCCACGAGGTTCGCAATCCCCTCGGCGGATTGCGGGGCGCCGCGCAGTTGCTCGAAAAACAGCTCATCGATCGTGAGTTGCGTGAGTACACCGAAGTCATCATCGCCGAGGCCGACCGGTTGGTGGCGCTGACGGACAGCCTGCTCGGCCCGATCACTGCGCCGCGCGTCAGCGCAGTAAATCTGCACGAGCCTGCGGAGCGGGTGCGCCTGTTGATGGAATCGGATGCCTCGCCCGGCATCAGCTGGCAGCGCGACTACGACCCGAGCCTGCCGCTGGTGCAGGCCGACGTCGACCAGCTCGTGCAGGCCCTGCTCAACTTGGTGCGCAACGCCGTGCAGGCCGTTGGCGACGAGGGGACGATTACGCTGCGCTCGCGCGCGCTGACCGGACACGTGGTGGGTAACCAGCGGCACCGGCTCGTGGCCAGTATCGAGGTGGAAGACGACGGGCCGGGCGTGCCGCCGGAGATTGCAGACACCGTGTTCTATCCTTTGGTCAGCGGCCGCGAGAGCGGCTCCGGCCTCGGCCTGGCCCTTGCCCAGGACCTGGTGACTCGCAACGGCGGCCTGGTGGAATTCGACTCCGAGCCGGGCCACACGGTTTTTAGCATCCGCTTCCCGTTAGACAGGGACGCCCCGTGAGCCTGCAGCCGCGGGTCTGGGTGGTGGATGACGATGCGTCCGTGCGCTGGGTGCTGAACAAGGCCCTGCAGGGTGAAGGTATGGCCACCCGCTGTTTCGAAGGCGCCGGAGATCTGCTGGACGCGCTGGTTGCGGAGCACCCCGACGTGCTGATTACCGACGTGCGAATGCCGGGAATGAGCGGGGTGCAGCTGATGGAGCAGATCGAGCATCGCGGCCATCACTTCCCCGTCATCGTGATGACCGCGCACGCGGACCTGGATACCGCCGTGGCTGCTTACACCGGCGGTGCCTTCGAGTACCTGCCAAAGCCCTTCGACGTTGACGAGGCCATCACGCTGGTGCGCCGCGCATCCCGCGTTGCGGACAACGGCAGTGCGGCCGCCAGCCCGCACGATGGACCGCAGCCTGCGATGATTGGCGAGGCGCCGGCCATGCAGGAGGTGTTCCGCACCATTGGCCGGCTCGCGCGTTCGAGCATGACCGTGCTGGTCACCGGTGAGTCCGGCACCGGTAAAGAACTCATCGCCCACGCGCTGCACGAGCACAGCCCCCGCGCGGCCCAGCCCTTCGTGGCCCTGAATACGACCGCCATTGCATCGGACTTGCTTGAATCCGAGTTGTTTGGTCACGAACGCGGTGCGTTCACCGGCGCCGACAGCCGGCGCATCGGCCGTTTCGAGCAGGCCGACGGCGGCACGCTGTTTCTCGATGAGATCGGTGATATGTCCCTGGCGCTGCAGACGCGGCTGTTGCGGGTGCTGGCCGAGAACGAGTTTTACCGGGTGGGCGGGCAGGCCACTATTGAAGTCGACGTGCGGGTCATCGCGGCAACCAACCAGGATTTGGGCGCCGCGGTCCGCGACGGCCGCTTCCGCGAGGACTTATTCCACCGATTGAACGTGATCCATATCCGCGCGCCTGCGTTGCGCGACCGCCGGGAAGACATTCCGCTGCTGCTGAACCATTACCTGAACCGGGCGGCGGCGGAACTCGGGGTGGAGCGCAAGACGCTGAACCCCGCGGCTCTGGACATACTGCAGCGCTTCGACTGGACCGGCAACGTACGCCAGTTGGTGAATGCGTGCCGGCGCCTGACGGTGACCGCACCGGGGCGGGAGATACGGGTGGGCGATGTGCCGGAGGAATTCGGCGGCACCGACACGGCGACCGGCGGGGCGCAATGGTCAGGCCTGCTGTCACGCTGGGCAGGCCGGCAACTCGAACGCGATGACACGGCCCCGCTGCTGGACACGGCGCTGCCCGAATTCGAGCGAACCCTGATTCGCGCCGCGCTCGATCGCGCCGGCGGCCGTCGCCAGGAGGCCGCCCGCCTGCTGGGCTGGGGACGCAATACGCTGACGCGCAAGATCAAGGAGCTGGGCCTCGACGCGTGAGTCTGCCTAGCCGCAGGCCACTGTGTCAGCCATGCCGAGATCGAGAGTCCCCACCAGGTCGGCGACCATGGCGATGCCGTGGCGCTGCAGATAGTCCGCGATGCCGTCATTGATACTGCGGCACACCAGCGGGTCATAGAACAGCGCGGTGCCAACCCCGACTGTCGTTGCGCCGGCGATGATGAACTCCAGCGCGTCGGTGGCATTGCAGATGCCGCCCTGGCCAATGATCGGCACGTTCTGCGGTCCGGCGACCTCGTAGACCTGCTTCACTTTCAACAGCGCGATGGGTTTGATAGCCGGCCCGGACAGGCCGCCCTGGACGTTGGCAATGATCGGCCGCCGGCTCTCCGCGTCGATGGCCATACCCGTCACGGTGTTGATCACGGCCAGCGCATCGGCCCCCGCCTCTATACAGCGCCGCGCATTTTCCTGGATGTCGGTCTGGTTTGGTGACAGTTTGGCGATCAGGGGCTTCGACGTGGTCGAGCGGCAGGCCGCCACCACTTCGGCCGACGCTTCCGGGTAGTTGCCGAAGGACACCCCGCCTTCTTTCACGTTGGGGCAGGAAATGTTGATTTCGATGGCGTCGATGGCCGACTCGTCGAACAAGCGGCAGACCTCGGCGTACTCGTCGATCGTCGATCCGCACACATTGGCAATGAAACGCGTCTCGCCGAAATCGAGATCTGGCAGGATGTCGCCGGTCACGCGCGGGGCCCCGGGGTTCTGCAGGCCGATGGCGTTCAGCATGCCCATCGGTGTTTCGTAGACGCGGTGGGCAGCATTGCCCAGCCGCGGCAACAGCGTGGTGCCTTTCAGAACGACGGCTCCGGCGTCGCGATTCGTGAAGCCGGCAATCCGCGTGTACTCTTCGCCGAAACCCACGCAGCCCGACAGGAGTACGATGGGGCTGGTGAGGGAGAGCCCGCAGAAATCCAATTCGAGTGTCTGGTTAGTGGTTGTATCGGTCAATGTTTCACCTGATTCTCTACCGGCCTGAAATCCCGCCGAATACGGGCAATATCATACGCCTGTGTGCGAATACGGGCTTTCGCCTGCACCTGGTCCGGCCACTGGGTTTCGAACTCGACGACCGGCAGCTCAGGCGTGCCGGCCTGGACTACCACGAATACGCAGACCTGGTGCTGCACGACTCCTTGGACGACTGCATCGACGCCGTGCAGCCAAGTCGCCTGTTTGCATTGACCACGCGTGGCACGAGGTTCTACACAGAACCGGCCTACGCGCAGGGGGATGCGTTCTTGCTTGGCTCTGAGACCCGGGGCTTGCCCGACGAGGTGCTGGATGCATTGCCGGAGCAGCGACTGCTGCGCATTCCGCTGCGCCCCGGTAACCGCAGCCTGAACCTGTCGAATGCGGCGGCCATCGCCGTGTATGAGGCCTGGCGCCAGAATGGTTTCGACGGCGGTGACTAGCGGTCGGCAGACGGCCCGGGTGTCCAGGCCGGGTCCGCCTCTTCGCGCAGGTCACGGTTCAGCAGTTCCGTGACCGCGTCGCTGACAGGCAGCGCTGCATACAGGATCCCGTATACCTGTTCGCAGATGGGCATTTCGACACCGAGCTTCTGCGCCACGCCGTGCACGGCCTTGGCCGCATACACGCCTTCCACCACCTGGCCGATTTCAGCAGCTACCTCGTCAACGGCACGCCCGGCGGCAAGCCCCAGGCCCATGCGGCGATTGCGACTCTGATCATCGGTGCAGGTGAGAACCAGGTCGCCCATCCCCGACAGGCCCATGAAGGTTTCCAGCTGCGCACCCAGGGCGACGCCGAGCCGGCACATTTCCGCCAGGCCCCGGCTGATCAGCGCAATGCGCGTGTTCGCGCCGTAGCCCAGACCGTCTGACAAGCCGGCGGCAATGGCCAGTACGTTCTTGACGGCACCGCCGACTTCGACACCCGCGAGATCCTGCGAGGTGTAAGTGCGGAAGGTCGGCCCGGCGAGCCTTTCGGCCATTGCGGCGGCAAATTCCGGATGCGTGGCGGCCACGGTCATGGCGGTGGGCAGCCCGGCGCCGACTTCGCGGGCAAAGGTCGGGCCCGACAGCACGGCCAGCGGCGGTTCGTTGCCGAGCACGTCGCGCGCCACCTGGTGCGGCAGCATGCCGGTGTCCTGCTCGAAGCCCTTGGTGGCCCAGGCCACGCGATGCTCGGGGCGCAAACTGTCGCGCACCTGCGTCAATACCTGGCGAAAGGCGTGGCTGGGCACCACCAGCAGCAGGTCGCGGCTCGCCAGCGCGCGCTGGAAGTCGGCTTCTATTTCCAATGCAGCGGGAAACTCCGCGTCTGGCAGGTAGCGCTGATTGCGCCGTTCGCGCGCGAGGCGCTCCGGTTCGTCCTCCGCCCGGCCCCACAGCCTGGCGGTGCGCCCACCCCGGGCCAGCTGGATCGCAAGGGCCGTGCCCCACGAGCCGGCACCGAAGACCGCAATGTCGGGTTCGTCAGTCAAACCTTGTTCAGGCCTGGGTTGCCTGTCTGGCCGAGGCCTGCTCGTAGAGCGCCTCGAAATTAATGGGTTGCAACATCAGCGGCGGGAAACCGCCTTTGGCGACGGTGGACGAAATGGCTTCGCGTGCGTACGGGAATAGTGTGTTGGGACAGTACACACCCAGCAAGCGTTTCAGCTCTTCGTCCTGGTAGCCGCTGATCACGAACAGCCCCGCTTGGTCGAGCTCGGCAAGAAACACGGTCTTGCCGGCAATCTCGGCGTGGATGTTCAGGTGCAGCACGACCTCGAAGGCATCGTTGTCCAGGGCCCTGGCCGAGTGCCGCAGGTTGAGCTTCACTTCCGGTTCGCCGCCCGCGTTCTGCAGGGTCACCGGTGCGTTCGGGGCCTCAAAGGACAGGTCCTTTACGAACAACTGCTGCAGCAGGAACTGGCGGGTGCCGGCACCGTTGCCGTTCGTCGCAGGATTGGCGGGTTCATTCATGAGTTAAGCCTCGTCAACTGGCGTTTTCGCCCGACAGCAGCGGGTCCAGTTCGCCTGCGGCTTCCAGGGCGGCAAGATCGTCGTAGCCGCCAACATGCTGTTCGCCGACAAAAATCTGCGGGAAGGTGCGCAGGCCGGAACGCTCGACCATCTCTTTGCGCAGCTTACTATTGAGCGTGGCATCGAGCTCGGTAAATTCCGTTCCTTTCGCCTTCAGCAGCTCGCGGGCAGCGGCACAGTAGC
Source organism: uncultured Gammaproteobacteria bacterium (assembly GCA_947258805.1). The sequence goes on from CAMYJV010000001.1 coordinate 11,280, forward strand.
CGCATAGTGCCCGGGTATACATCGTGACTTCGGGTGCAGCCTTGGCCACGCTCAGTCCTTGTCACCGCTGATCAACGGCAAATTGTCCTGCTGCCACGCGGCCAGCCCGCCTTTCAGGCTGTAGGCGCTTTCGAAGCCTGCGGTGCGCAGCGGGTCAATACAGCGGCCGCTGCTGATGCCGTTGTCGCAGACGACAATGACCGGGCTGTTTTTCTTCAACCGCTTGTCGTCGGCCAGCGCATCGGGTGCCGCATGGATGGCGCCGACTATATGCCCCGAATCGAACTGGCCCTGGTCCCGCACGTCAACGACCCGGGCACCCTTGTTGATCAGCTGGACCGCCTGGGCCGTGCCCACCGCGACGAGGCCGCGCGTGCGCATGCGCAACTCGTAGAACATGACGGCCAGCGCCATCATGATCGTACCCGCGACCAGCAGCGGGTGGTTGTTGGTGAATTCGATGACTTGGTCCATCGGCGGGTCCATCGGCCGGTGCTTCGGCGGGCCGCGGATTATAACCCTGCCCGCGCCCCGCGCCGCGTTACACTGCGGCCCCGATGCGATGGTTGCCTGTCACACTTCTCGCCTGCTGGCTCGTCGCCGCCACTACCCCGGCGTTGGCGGAGCAGGATGCTGCAACGGCCGAGCTGCAACTGGACCGCGTGCGCGAACAGATCCAGGCGCTGGAAAAAGCGGTGCAACGATCCGTTGCGGACCGGGGAGAATCCCAGCGCGCGCTGCGTGAAGCGGAGCTGGCTGCAGCGAAGGCCAGCAAGCGCGTGGAGGCCCTGGCCCGGGAGCGCCAGCAGGCCAGCGAGCGCCTCGCCGCGCTGCAGGCAGAAGAGCGTCGCGGTCGGGCCCGCCTGGCCGGTGAGCAGGATGTTCTCGCGCAGCAGCTGCGGGTGGCATACATGAGCGGCCGCGAAGAGTGGTTGCGGTTGGTGCTGAGTCAGCAGGACCCGGTAGACGCCGGCCGGCAACTGGTCTACTACGGTTATCTCACCCGGCAGCGCAGCAGTTTGATCGACACGGTGCGCCAGACCATTGCCGAACTCAATGCCACCGTTGCCGCCGCAACGGCAGAGCGAGAGCGGCTGGCCGCGCTGGAGTCAGAGCAGCGCAAACGACTGGGGCAGCTGGAAACGGCCCGCGCCGAACGGGCGGTCGCGGTGACAAAGAGGGAACAGGAACTGCAGGGCCGGCAGGGCGAGCTCGCGCAATTGCGCGAGCAGGCCGCCGACCTGCAGTCACTGGTGGAGCAATTGCGCCAGGCCCTCGCGGAAATGAACCTTGGTGGGGCCGAGCCGTTCACGGAGCGCCGCGGTCAGCTGGCGTGGCCGGCCGATGGCCGGGCTCGCCATCGCTTCGGTCAGCTGCGGGCCGACGGCGGGCTCCGTTGGGACGGCACCCTGCTGGCCGCGCGCCCCGGCAGCGAGGTACGCGCCGTGCATTACGGCCGGGTGGTCTTTGCCGACTGGCTGAATGGCATGGGGCTGCTGGTGGTGCTGGATCACGGTGATGGCTACATGACCCTGTACGGCCACAACCAGGACCTGGTGCGTGACGTGGGCGAGTGGGTCGGCCCGGGTGAGCTGCTTGGGCACGTGGGAGATACTGGGGGGCAGGCGGAGGCCGGGCTCTACTTCGAGATTCGCAAGGACGGCAAGCCGGTGGACCCCAAGCGGTGGATGAAGCGATAAGTGGCTGATACAGATAAATAAATCCCTGGGGACCGCGGGCGCGAATACGGGCTTGTGTCAATGTATAGTCCTAAGACCCTGTGCTAGAGTTTTTTCCGGGTCCTAAGCGCTTGCATTCGATGTCATTGAAATTCCGGAGTTTCCTCGTGCTGGCCGTCGGCACCGTGCTGGGCCTCAGCCTGTCGCTGGGCGGCGGTGTGCTGGCCCAGCGGGACTTGACGGCGGAGTCCGAAGACCTGCGCAAGCCGCTGCCGTGGGACGAAGCCCGGTTGCTGGCCGAGGTGCTGGAGCGGGTCAAGCAGGAATACGTGGAGCCCGTGGATGACCGCCAGCTGATGGAAGCGGCGGTGCGCGGCATGGTCATGGACCTCGACCCCCACTCGCAGTTTCTCGACTCATCGGAGTACGAAGAAATTCGCATCAGCACCACCGGCAACTACTCCGGGGTGGGGCTGGAAGTGAACACCGATGACGGCGAAGTCGTCGTTGTCTCGCCCATTGAAGGCACCCCGGCCGATCGTGCCGGGCTGCAGGCGGGCGATGTCCTGCTGAGTATCGATGGCGTGCAGCTGGAAGTAGAGAGCCTCGGCGATACCATCAACCGCATGCGCGGCAAGCCCGGCACGCGGGTGGCGCTGACCGTGGCGCGGGAGGGCGAGCCGGGTCCGCTGGAGTTTCAACTCATTCGCAGTCACGTGCAGGTGCACAGCGTGCGTTCGGAGCTGCTGGCACCTGGCTATGGCTACCTGCGCATTACCCATTTCAGCGAGACGTCTTATAAAGACTTGCGCAAGGCCATCAAGGCACTGGAGCGCGCCAGTTCCGTGGAACTCGCCGGGCTGATCATCGACCTGCGCAACAACCCCGGCGGCGTGCTGGACAGCGCGGTGGAGATCAGCGACGCGTTTCTGGACAGTGGCGTGATCGTGTCTGCCAGCGGCCGCGGCCGCGGCGCGAATTTCCGCCACGACGCGCGGCCGGGCGATCTTCTGGACGGTGCGCCGATAGTCGTGATGGTGAATGCCGGCTCGGCTTCTGCGTCGGAGATCCTGGCGGGCGCCCTGCAGGACAATTCCCGCGCGCTGATCGTCGGTGAGCGCACCTTCGGCAAGGGTTCGGTGCAGACCGTCATGCCACTGTCTAACGGCCGGGCAATCAAGCTCACCACGTCGCGTTACTACACGCCGTCAGGCGCCACGATCCAGGACCAGGGCATTACTCCAGATGCGCCGCTGGTAGACACCAGCCTGGCAGACGCCCTCGCTGCCGCCACGGAGCACCGCACGGAAGCAGGCGCGGCCCTGCTGCAAAAAGACGGACAACTGCGCCAGGCGCTGGACGTGTTGCGCGGCGGCCGCGTAATGCACAGCAAGGCACAGTAGGCGGACCGACTGCAACGATGGCCGCCGCGTACCGCTGGCCCGTTCCGCTCCGGATCTTCGCCATGCTTATGTCATGGCTGTGCGTCGGTGTCGCGCTCGCAGATCCGCGCGTCGCGGTGATCATCGACGATCTCGGCAACCTGCGAGGAGCGGGTGAGCGGACTGCCGCGTTAAACGGCCCGGTGGCCTTTGCGATACTGCCCCACACGCCCCACGCGGTGTACCTGGCCAAGCTGGCGAACGCCAGCGGCAAGGAAGTCTTGCTGCACCTGCCGCTGCAGCCGCTGGAGGCGATCAGCGTGGGCGGCATCGGCAATATCGAACTCGACCTGAGCCGGGGACAGTTCGCCCGTATCTTTGGCGCGAACCTGGCATCGGTCCCGTACGTCACGGGCGTGAACACGCATATGGGCAGCCTGATCACGCAGCACCCCGGGCACATGTCGTGGCTGATGCGCGAACTCAATCAGCGCGATGACCTGTTTTTTGTGGACAGCCGGACCACGGCGGCGAGTGTGGCACTACAGATGGCGCTGGAGTATGGCGTACCCGCCACGCGGCGCGACGTGTTCCTCGATGACGACCCGGACCCGCGGGCGATCGCGGCGCAGTTCGACCGGTTGAAAAACCTTGCCCGCGTGCATGGCAGTGCGGTGGCAATCGGCCACCCGCGTCCCGGCACGCTGAGCTTTCTGGAACGCGCGCTGCCGCGCCTGGTGGACGAAGGCATCGAGCTGGTGCCGGTCCGGGCGATTATTCGCGGCCAGCAAATCCTGGCTGCACAGTGAGCCGGGCATTGCAGGTTGACTCTTGGATTTGAAAACCCTGGTTTGGGTAGGCTTCGGCGGCGCTATCGGGTCGGTGCTGCGCTTCATCGTCGGGGGTTGGGCACAGCGCTTCACGCCCTTCGGCCAGTTTCCGTTGGGCACGCTGACAGTGAACGTACTGGGCTGCCTGGCCATTGGCTTGCTCGGCGGGCTGGCGGATTACCGCCAGGCCCTGGATCCCGGCCAGCGGGCGTTCCTGATGATCGGGGTGTTGGGCGGCTTCACGACTTTTTCTGCTTTCGCCTTCGAGACCCTTGGTCTGGCCCAGGACGGCGCGCTGCTGCGGGCCGGCGCCAACGTGGTCATGCAGACGCTGCTGGGACTGACGGCCGCGACGCTTGGCTATCTGGCCGCGCGCTTCCTGTGAGGAAAGCTCATGAACCTGACTGACGGACTGCTGCTGCGTATCTTCATCGGCGAAAAGGATCGTTACCAAGACGAGCCCTTGCACCAATGGCTGGTTTCGGCAGCTCATAGTGAGGGGTTGGCAGGCGCCACCGTGCTGCGCGGGCTGGAGGGCTACGGCGCCGACAGCAAGTTGCACACTGCCCGCGTGCTGCGTTTGTCTACCGATCTGCCGCTGGTGGTGGAGATCGTGGACACGCCGGAAAAAGTCGAGGCTTTTCTGCCCGCGGTCGATCAGGCGCTGGAAGTGGGCCTGGTTACCATAGAAAAGGTGCGGATGCAGTTTTACCGCAAAGACTAGCGTCCCGCCCCACGCTGGACAGGACGCTGCTGCTAGCTCAGCACATCGCCCTTCAGCAGGGTCAGTAAATCCATCCCGGTGGACACGCTTGCGACCACAATCAGTGCGCGGAACAACCGCCTGTGGGATTCATCCACGTTGTCGAGCCGGTCGTTCAGCGCCTTGATCTCCCGGCGCAGGAACTGCGCCCCATCGCCGGCGTGGTCACGCGATGCGGCCGCTGCGGTGGCAACGGCCGCGCCACCAGCGGCCAGGGAGCCACTCAGGCGCGTCACAAAATCTCGTCGGTTCATTGGCTAAGCCTCTGCGTTGGCGGCAGTCGGGGCCGGGACGCTCCTTGCTGCCCGTAACGGTGTTTTTAGCAGAGCGTGAACGAGGCCCCACCACCTGCCGGACAAGCTGACGCGCCGGCCGCCGCATCGCGCGCGAATGCTGATGCGAACGGCGCGGGCACAATAGACTCACGCGCGAACCCCGTCTACCGGTAAGCGAAGCAATGAGCATTCTGGACAAGTTCCGCCGCAGTACTGCTAACGAGCCGTTCGTCAACAGCCCGATGCGCGACAACTGGTACCAGGCCAGTTCCTACTGGCCGTCGTCTTTTTCCCTGATCACCACGGTCAGCGAAGATGGAGAAACAAATATCGGCCCTTACCAGCTGACCTTCCCGTTCGAGATCATTACCGGCCGCGCGGTCATGGTGATCAGCCGGCAGGGTTCCAACACGGACCGAAACGTGAAGCGCACCGGGAAGTGTGCGCTGAACTTTGTGGAGTTTGACCGGCGCAACCTGAAGCAGATCGTCAACCTGGGTTATCCTGGTCAGACCACCGCAGAAAAAATGCGCGACAACCCGTACGCGCTGGTAGACAGCCCGACCCCGGGTCGCGAGCCAGACGGCGAGCGCCTGCCGCAAATCCTGAAGGAAGCCTTTCAGGTCTACGAGTGCAGCTGGGACGAGGCGCAGCCCATCCGCGACGACGGCAAGACGCCCGAGTACCTGGTCCTGCGTATCGAGAACATATTGCTCAAGGAAACCTGGGCCAGGAACATCGAAGAAGGCACGACCCGAATGCCGAAGATGCCCATTACCTTTGGCTTCCGCGACGGGGCCAAATTCTGGTTCGCGGAACTGAAAAAGCCGTTCTGGTTCCCGACGCCGACGGACAAGGGCGCGAAGGAGGAATCGATTCTCTATGAAGCCAACCGGCTGAACCCGCAGGTTCAGTTCACCCGCGACGCGTGCAAACAGCTCACCGGGATACCCCGCCCGTTCATCAAGACCGCGCTGAAAGGCATCATCAAGCGAGCGCTGGAAGAAGGTATCACCGAGGTCGACCGTGACTTCGTGGAGCGCCTGAATAAAGAACGCGACAGCTAAAGTCCGGGCTAGCAGATAATCGCGCTGCAGGCCTACGTTTATAAGGAACGTCGCGGCGTGGCGGTGGCGCCCGGCCAGTACCAGGCGGCTGATCCGGTTGCGCGCATGAATGCGCGTCAGTCGAGGGCTTCCAGCACCCCAACGACATCCTTGCGAAGCTTGTCGATGGCCTGGTCGATGGCCGCCAGGGCCAGGTCACTCTTGCCGAGGCCCATCCAATTGTCGTTCCATGCTTGGTGCAGCTCGTCGGCGTGCCGGGCATTGGACTCCGGCATCAGCATTGCAAGGTCGCGCAGCACCAGTACCTCCACCCAGCCGTTGCGCGGGTTGCCGCCGACCAGGTCCTGCTCGAAATGGGCGAGATAGGTAACTCGCTGGAGCGCGGCAACGTGCACCAGCATTTCGAAGCCGGCCCGCCGGATATTGCGGTTGAACTCCGACTGCTCGTTGCGCCAGCTGTTGTAGGCCAGCGCGGTGAAAGCGACGACCAGACTGACGATGGCCACGAACAGCCCGCTGCCGGGCGCAATCAACTTGCGCTCGCGAGCGGTCACAGCGCGCTGGACTCAGCCTTCAGCTGGGCCTTCCACGCCTTGCGTGCCGGGGAAGCTGATTCGTATTCCAGTTCCACGAGCATTTCAGCGCCCTGTTCCGTGCCGCGGTAGAACACGATCAGCGCATAAGGCCCCTGCCGCAGGCGGCTTACCATGGCACCACCGGTCTTGCCCATCGGAATGGGTGCTTTCAGACGTTCCCATCCCGAGTAGATTTCTTCCAGGTGAAGCTGGTAATCAGTAGCCAGGGCTTCCGCGGCTGCAAGATCCGGGAAAGCCCGCTGGTATACGATCTTGCCGATGGTGTGCGTGCTGGGCGTGGCGTAAACGACTACCTTTTGGATGTCGCTGGGCTTCACCGGCGCCTGCGCAGTAATTTTCAGCGATCCGTCCGCCGCCTTTGCAAACTTCGTGGCGGTGTTGAACGGGTACTCGTTGCCCAACCGGTAACCGCCCAATTCGCCGCGGCTTGCATCGGCAATGCTGCTGGCCGGTGCCAGCGCAGCGGTCAGCAAAACGGCCCAGATGAGGGCGCGGCACGCATCGCCGCGTTGGCCTTGGCCGGCTGACGTCACAAGCGTTCCAACGCGGCACGCAGCCACTTTGCATGTTCGGCCAGCACCGCCGGGTCGGCCATGGCGGTGGCGTGCGGCGTGCGCGGTTTGCCCTCGACGCAGGGAATGATGTGCACATGCAGGTGAAACACGGTTTGTCCCGCTGCCGGTCCGTTCAGCTGGCTGATGCGGATGCCGTCGGCCGGAAAGGCCTCGCGCACGGCCCTGGCCACCTTCTGCACCGTGCGCATCAGGGGGTCAAATGCGCCGGGATCGAGTTCAAATATATTCTCTGCCGGCGTCTTTGGCAGCACCAGGGTGTGGCCGTCCGCCTGCGGCATCACGTCGAGGAATGCGAGGGTGTGCGCGTCTTCGTATACCGTGTTAGCGGGCGCGTCGCCGCGCAGGATCTTGGCGAAAATATTGTTGTCGTCGTAGGCCATGTTCACCTCGCTCGTCTCACTTAGAATGCGTGAAGGCAGGCCGCCACGCAACGAGCCGCCCGCGGGAGCCAGGGTATGAGCGAAGCCAGGGGCCGCCCGGACGCGAACAAGTGCTTCGTGTGCGGGCCCGACAATCCTACCGGACTGCGTATCGCATTCCGGATGGACAGCGACATCTGCCGGGCATCATTCACGCCCGGCCCGGACCATTGCGGCTACGACCAGCAGTGTCACGGCGGCATCCTGTTCAGCGTGCTGGACGACGTGATGGCGAACTGGCTGTTCCTGCAGGGCAAGCGCGCACATACCGCGAAATGTGAGGTTCGCTTCCGCAAACCCGTGGCCATCGGCACCCACCTGGAACTGGAAGGTCGGCTGACAAAGAGCAAGGGTCGGCTGGCCGTGCTCGAAGGCCGCGCATTGCGCGATGGCGAAACCGTAGCCGAGGCCGAAGCGACGTTTATGGTCGTGCCGGACTGAGCCTGGGCGCAACAGTCGCCGGAATCTCAGGACTGGGGGAAACCGGCTCGCCCGCAGCTCAAGTTATTCGTAGATGGCGAAATGGTATTCGCCGGTGCCCTCGCGTAGCGGTGCCACGTCGTTCACGTACTCCGGATCCGCCAGCATTTCGGCAATGGCGTCCTGGGAGGGCCACTCCGAGATGATCACGATTTTGCCCTCCAGCAGATCACCCTTGAGGACCTGCTTGGCCGGGCCGCGCACCACGTACTTGCCGCCGTGTCTTTCGATCATCTCCGACGAGCGGCCGATGTATTTCTTGAAATTCTCGTTCGGGTTGGTGACTTCGCAGACTGCGAGCAGGTAGGCCGCCATCGGACTCTCCGGTTCTTGTTATTGAAGGGAAGTCATTATCCCGGGCGCCCCGAAGCCCCGCAAGCTCACCGGGCCTTGTCTAGCAGCCGGGTGATGGGCCGCGCCAGCACCAGCAGCAGCAGGCCCGCGCCGACGCTCGTCAGCACGATCTGCTGATACAACGAGGGCAAATCGGTAACCGCTTCACCCGTGAGTTCGCCGGCCAGCAAGCCGGCCAGCACGTTACCCAGCGCCGCGCCCAGGAACCACACGCCCATCATCTGGCCCACGTAGCGCCGCGGCGCGAGCTTGGTGGTGGCCGACAGTCCCACCGGGCTGAGGGCCAGTTCACCCATCGTGTGCAGCAGGTAAGTGCAGATCAGCCACGTTGGCAGGACCTTGTCGCCACCCCCGATCAGCTTCGATGCAAAGAACATGACCCCGAACCCGGCGCCCAGCAGGACCAGGCCGAGGCCGAATTTCGCCGGCGTCGACGGGTCCAGGTGGCGGCGGGCCAGTGTGCCCCACAGCGCCGCGAAGACCGGCGCCAGCAGCACGATCATTACCGGGTTGGCCGACTGGAACCAGCTGGCCGGCAGTTCAAAGTTACCGATCACGCGGTCGGTGAACCGCTCGGCGAACAGGTTCAAGGACGAACCTGCCTGCTCGAAACCCGCCCAGAACATGGCTGCGGCAAAAAACAGGATGATAATCACCGCGACGCGGCGTTTTTCGTCCGCGTCCAGTTGGCCAAACAGGTAGAGCCATGCAAAGTAGGCGGCTGCCAGCGCAACGATGAATGCGGTGGTGCCCTGGGCGACCGCGATGGGATCCGGCCGCCACAACCCGGAGACCAGCGCGGCGACCAGGGCCAGCACCAGCGCCACGCCGATCCACACCCGCCGCCAGCCCGCGCGTGCTGCGGCGCGCTGCTCCAGCTGATCGCCGCCGAGGGTCGGGTGCTGACCCGCCTCCCCGAGCCGGGACTGGGTCAGGCGATATTGCAGCAGGCCAAACAACATGCCGACGCCGGCCGCGGCAAAGCCGTAGTGCCAGCCGTAGTCCTCGCTCTCGGCCAGGTAGCCGCAGATCAGCGGACCCGCGATGGCGCCGAGATTGATGCCCATGTAGAAGATCGTGAAGCCGCCGTCACGGCGCGGATCGCCCGGCGCGTAGAGCTCGCCGACCACGGCACTGATATTCGGCTTCAGAAGCCCGGTGCCGGAGGCGACGAACAGCAGGCCGAAAAAGAAGGCATAAGTCGACGGTATCGCCAGCGTGAAGTGGCCCAGCGCAATGATGATGCCGCCGAACCAGATCGCCCGCTGCGCGCCGAGCAGCCGATCGGCAATCCAGCCGCCGGGCAGCGCCAGGAGGTACACCGCTGCCGTGTAGATGCCGTAGATCGCCGTCGCAACCTGGTCATTCAGCCCCATGCCGCCGGTCTGGATCGCATCGACCATGAACAGCACCAGCAGCGCGCGCATGCCGTAGTAGCTGAAGCGCTCCCAGATCTCCGTGAAGAACAGGGTTTGCAGCCCGGCCGGGTGGCCCGGAAACAGCGTACGCGGCCGCCGGGTGTCAGGTGCCGTGGCGGCCAAGGGTCAGGCGGTCCCGTCGCCGGCCGTTTCCGCCGGTTCGCGGTTCGGCAGCATCACCCGGGACATCACGATGCCCGCTTCGAACAGCAGGTAGACCGGGATCGCAAGCAGCGTCTGGCTGATCACGTCCGGGGGCGTCAACAGCATGCCCATCACGAAGGCGCCGAGAAACACGAACGGCCGCTTGCTACCCAGGCTCTCCGTGGTGGTCATGCCGGTGGCCACCAACATCACGGTGGCAATGGGCACTTCGAAGGCAATGCCGAAGGCCAGGAAGATCACGAGAATGAAATCGAGGTAGGCGGTGATATCGGTCATCACCGTTACGCCTTCCGGTGCTACCGCGTTGAAGAACGCAAACATCAGCGGAAATACCACGTAGTAGGCGAAGGCAATACCGAGATAGAAGAGCACGATGCTGGAAGTGACCAGCGGGATCGCGAAGCGCTTCTCCTTGCGATACAGGCCGGGCGCAACGAAAGCCCAGAGCTGGTAGATCACCACCGGCATGCCGATGAACAGCGCGACAAACAGCGTGGTTTTGAACGGGGTCAGGAACGGTGACGCGACCTGGGTCGCGATCATGCTCGAGTTTTCCGGTAGCTGCGCCATCAGCGGTTCGGCGACGATGGCAAACACCCGCTCGGAAAAAGGCGCCAGGCAAATGAATATTGCCAGCACGGCCCCGAAGGCCTTCATCAGGCGGCCGCGCAGCTCGATCAGGTGGGAGACCAGCGTGGCCTCTTCCAGCTGTTCTTCTTCGTCGTCTGGCGTGATGGGATTGGTCATCGCTGCGCGCCGGGCGCCGGGCCCTAGTCGTCTTTCTTCGCCGGCGGCTCTTCCGCAGCGGGCGCGTCTGGCTTCAGGTCATCGACCCCCGGCCGGCTGTAAGTCTTGGGCTTCTTCGGCTGGTAGCCGCCGATGGTCGGGTCCATGTCGAGTTCGCTGCGCAGCTGCGTGGTCAGGGTTCTTGCCGTGCGCCGGGCCTGGCCCGCCCACCGGCCAACCTTCATTGCCACGCGCGGCAGCCGTTCCGGGCCGAGCACAATCAGCCCGATCCCGAACAGGATGAATATCTCCCAGAAGCCGATATCGAACATCGGCGGTCAGGACTTGGTTTTCTGCTCGGCTTCGTCCCGGTGCGCTTCGCTGAACTCCGCGTCCGGCTTGTCGAGCCGTTGCGGATCTTCGTCCTCGTCCTTGTCGGCGTCGGACATGGCCTTACGGAAACCTTTCACCGCACCGCCGAGGTCCCCGCCGATGCTGCCCAGTTTCTTCGTGCCGAAGATCATCACAACGATCAGCAGAATAATGAGTAATTGCCAGAGGCTGATGCCGCCCAGACCCATGATTTCACTCCATTGATATGGCGTCGGCGCTTTATTGCGCGAAAAGACAATGATACGCGAAAAGCGCCGGCCGCCCGGGTGCGCCAGCGCACGTTTCCGCTCAGGCCGGGGGTTCTGGTGGGACTTCCAGCCAGAAGGTCACCGGGCCCCGGTTCACCAGCTCCACGTCCATGTCTGCCCCGAAACGCCCGGTGGCCACTTCGCTGCAGCGCGCCCGGACCTCGGCCACCAGGGTCTCGAACAGGGCCTGTCCCACCGCGGGCTCCGCGGCCCGGCCCAGGCTGGGGCGGTTCCCCTTGCGCGTGTCGGCCGCCAGCGTGAACTGCGGCACGAGCAAAATCCCACCGCCGGCCTGATTCACGTCCAGATTCATCCGGCCTTCCCCATCCGGGAATACACGGTAGGCCGCCAGCCGTTCAGCCATGCGCCGTGCCTGAGCGTCTTCATCGCCACGCTGCACAGCAGTAAGGACCAGCAGGCCCGGCCCGATGCTGCCCACCGTTTGGCCGTCCACCCGGACTTCAGCCCTGGAAACCCGCTGTATCAAGGCAATCATTCAGAATGCTGCTCCACCACGGAATTGTACGCGGATCCGCGGGCCGGATCGGAAAATGGGAACGCAGGGGATTTTTCGCCGCTTGGAGAGATGCTTTTCCCACCAAGGTTAAAAATATAAATTAGTGGGAATTTCAAGCTATTTTTGGTTATTATTTTAGGGCGGGTTCCCATTTTCGACGGCTTTTCCACCCCTGATCCGCGCTGCTGCGAACCTCCCGGGGCCAGGGTTGCACCAGATTATGTATTCGTTAGCATGCGCGCCTGCGCGGAAACAGAAACGCGTCGCCGCACCGGGCCCGCAAGAAGCCCGGCCAAAGTTCCAGGGGAGTCGAACCAATGCATTTCAATTCGCGACTGGCGACAGCCAGCCTGTCAGCCTTGATTGTCTTTTTTGCCGGACAGGGGGCCTTCGCCGCTGGCGGTGGCACCGACATGGCCGCCACGGTAGCCGCCGACCGACACTTCGACCCGAAGGGCAAGCCGCCGTCCAGGGTCACGTTGCAGGTGTTGAACGAGGCCCGCAAGACGCTGCCCTTTGGCGACAAGCGGGACTTCGAAGAAGAAGAACGCGGCTTCATCGCCGCACCGGAGTCGAAAAAGATTATCGGCCCGAACGGCAACGTGGTCTGGGACCTGGAGCGCTACGACTTCCTGCTGGAGGGCAAGGACTTCGACAGCATCCATCCGTCGCTGCAGCGGCAGTCGACGTTGAACATGAATTTCGGTCTCTACGAAGTGATCCCGGGCGTCTACCAGGTGCGGGGCTTCGATCTCGCCAATATCTCCTTCGTCAGGGGCGACACGGGCTGGATCGTTTTCGATCCGCTGACCGCTGAAGAGACCGCCCGTGCGGCCCTGGAACTCGTGAACAAGCACCTCGGCAAGCTGCCGATCAAGGCAGTGGTCTACTCGCACTCGCATGGCGATCACTGGGGCGGCGTACGCGGCATCGTGGATGAGGCCGACGTGCGCGCCGGCAAGGTGGAAATCATCGCCCCACGTGACTTCTTGCTGCACACGGTGTCGGAGAACGTGTATGCGGGCAACGCGATGAACCGGCGTTTGTTCTACCAGTACGGCATCCTGCTGCCGGCAAGCCCATATGGGCATGCGGGTCAGGGCCTCGCCCAGAACGTTTCCATCGGCAACATCACGCTGATCGCGCCCACTCGCGTGATCGAGGACGACATCGAAGAACTCACCGTGGACGGTGTGAAGATGATCTTCCAGAACACGCCGAACACGGAAGCCCCCGCGGAGATGAACACCTACTTCCCGGACCTGCGTCTGTTGTGGATGTCGGAGAATGTGGTCGCCTCATTCCACAACATCTACACGCTCCGCGGCGCACCGGTGCGCGATGCATTGCGCTGGTCCAAGTACATCAACCGGGTCCTTTACCTGTTCGGGCAGGACGCCGAAGTGATGTTCGCGTCCCACCACTGGCCGCGCTGGGGCAACGAGCGGATTCAGGAAGTGCTGCGTGGCCAGCGCGATCTGTACGCCAACATCAACAACCAGGTTTTGCACCTGGCGAACCAGGGCGTCACGATCAACCAGATCCACAACGTGTACGAGACGCCTGATGGGATTGCGGAGCAGTGGTACAACCGGGGCTACCACGGGTCACCGCAACACAATAGCCGCGCGATCATCAACCGGTTCCTCGGCTACTGGGACGCGAACCCCGCCACCCTGATCCCGCTGTCGCCGGCCGAGTCGGCGCCTTTGTACGTGGAGATGATGGGCGGTGCCGACAAGATCATGGCCAAGGGCCAGGAGCTGCACGACGAGGGCGCGTACCTGGAGGCCCAGGAGATTTTGAACAAGCTGGTACAGGCCGAACCGGACAACGAGGCTGCGAAGGACCTGCTCGCCGACGTCTTCGAGCAGATCGGTTACCAGCAGGAAAATCCGGGTCTGCGTAACAGCTATCTGGCGGGTGCCTTCGAGTTGCGCTCGGGCATCCCGCAGGGCGCGCAAATCGACTCAGCCGGGCCAGATGTCGTGCGGGCCATGAGCACGGAGCTGTTCCTGGACTTCGTCGGCATTCGCATGGACCCGGAGAAGGCCGCCGGCATGGAGTTCACGATCAACCTTGTCACGCCGGACAACGGCGAGGCATTCATCGTCGAGCTGAGTAATTCGACCCTGACCAACGTCGAGGGCTTTCAGGCCGCGGATCCCGATCTCACGGTTACGATCAACCGCACTGACCTGGAAGCCGTGATGATGGGCGCGAAGACCCTGCGGGCGCAGATCGAGGACGGGACGGCCAAGGCCGAGGGTAACGCGGACATCATCGGGCAACTGGCGTCGACGCTGGTGGTGTTCGATCCGCGCTTCGAAATTCTGCCGGGTACCAAGGGACCGTCAGTAGAAGCTGATCTGAACGACTACGAGATCAGCGGCATCGATCCCAGCGGCGAATAGGAGAGCAGTCTCATGCGAAAGAGGGGCCGGGTACATTTTCCGCAAGGAAAGGCGACTTTAACCCTTTTCCCTTTTTCTACCCCTCTTCCCCTTTGTACATGACTTCTGCCAGCCGCGTGGCTGGGCCGGGGCCCCTGAACGGCGTCCGGTGCACTACTATTCCCCGCTGACCTGGCGGGAGAGCGCGGATGAAGCGCAGAGAACTACTGGCAGCCGGTGCTGCAGCGGCGGTGGCGGGCTGCGCCGGCGAGCAGGCCGACTGCGGCCCGGGCACCTTCGGCGAGCGCTTCAACTGGAAGCTGGTCACCACCTGGCCGCCGAACTTTCCCGGCCTGGGTACCGGCGTGAACCGCATGGTCGACATGATCGAGCGGGCGTCGGCGGGCCGCCTGAAAATCAAGGTCTACGCGGCCGGCGAGCTGGTGCCGCCCTTCGAGGTCTTCGACACGGTGCGCGGTGGCACGGCAGAGATGGGCCACGGGTCCGCGTATTACTGGAAGGGCAAGACGGAAGCCGCGCAGTTTTTCACCGCCATCCCCTTCGGCATGACTGCCATGGAACTGAACGGCTGGTTCTACCACGGGGGTGGGCTCGAACTGTATCGGGAGCTGTACGAGCCATTTGGTCTCTTTCCCTTCCCGGCCGGCAACACCGGCGTGCAGATGGGCGGCTGGTTCAACCGCGAGATCAACAGCGTCGACGACCTGAAAGGCCTGAAGATGCGCATCCCGGGCCTGGGCGGCGAAGTGCTGCGGCGCGCCGGCGGCACGCCGGTGAACCTGCCCGGGGCAGAGATCTTCACCGCGCTGCAGACGGGCAGCATCGATGCCACCGAGTGGATCGGTCCCTATAACGACGTGGCCTTTGGCCTGAACAAGGCCGCGCGCTACTACTATTACCCGGGCTGGCAGGAACCCGGCCCGGCGCTGGAATGCATCGTGAATCTGCAAGCCTATGACTCTCTGCCTGAAGACCTGCAAGCAGTAGTGGAGATCGCGTGCAGTGCCACCAACGACCAGATGACGGCGGAGTTCGTTGCCCGCAACGCGCAATCGCTGGCGCAGTTGCGGGAAAAAGGCGAAACGGAGATTCGCAGTTTCCCACCGGAGGTCCTCGACGAGCTGCGTGTGTTGACCGACCAGGTCATCGAGGAACTGGCGGCCGGCAATCCGGAAGTCGCAAAAGTCTACGCGTCGTTCTCCGAGTATCGTGAGATGGCGGAAGACTGGAGCAACCTGTCTGAACGGGCCATGCTGAACACCCGCGGCTGATGCGATTTCTGTTTTTGCTGACGGCGGCACTGCTCATCGGCTGCAGTGGCAACGGTGGCCCGGATCCCGAAGTGGCCGGGCTGCGGGTTTACCACCACTCCGCCGACGGCGCGCCCACCAGCCTGGACCCGGCCCAGTCGGCGACGGCCTATGCCAACCTGGTCGTGATCAATGCCTACGACACGCTCTACTCCTATAAATACCTCGCGCGCCCCTACCAGTTGAAGCCCAACCTGGCGGCGAGCATGCCCGAGATCTCGGCGGACGGCCTCGTGTACACCATCCGGCTGCAGCCCGGCACGAGCTTTGTCGACGACCCGGCCTTCCCGGACAGCAAGGGCCGGGAGGTGGTGGCCGCCGACGTGGTGTATTCCATCCTTCGCCACTTCGACCCGACTGTCCGTCCGCAAGGCGCCTGGCTCTGGCAGGGCCGTGTGGTGGGCCTGGAAGAGTGGAAGGCCGCGGGTTCCGACTACGATCGGTCGCCCGATGGCTTGCGGGCCGTGGATCGTTACACCCTTGAGATCCGTCTGCAGGAGCCCTATCCGCAACTCATCTATACCCTCGCGATGGGCTATGCCGCCGTGGTGCCTCGCGAAGCCGTGGAACGTTACGGCCGTGAATTCGGCCTGCGGCCCGTTGGTTCCGGCCCCTTCCGCGTGACCAGCTACGACACCGCACGCATCGTCCTGGAACCGAACCGTAATTGGCGCTGGCGGCCGGTGGACTTGGCTGCGGAAGGCTACGACCCGGACGTGCACGGTTTTACCGGCATCGCGGCCATCGACGGGCAGACGCCGCCCTTCGTCGACCGGCTGATGATTTCGTTCATCACGGATTCTGCGGCGCGCTGGAACTCTTTTACGAAAGGCAACGAGATTCAGTACGCGGGTGTGCCGGTGGAACTGGTAGACCGGGTGCTGGCATCGAAGAAACCGGTGCGTCTCAGCCCGGACTACGAAGCGCGTTACCAGGTGCTGTCGGACATCGAGGCGGGGTTCGTCTACGGTGCCTTCAATATGGCCGACGAAGACTTCGGCTATCACCCGGATCCGGCGCAGCAGGAACGCAATCACGCACTGCGCTGCGCCATGAACAAGGCTTTCGACTGGAGCCGGCGCAACGATAGTTTCTATTTCAACCTGGGCGTGGTGTTTCCCGGCGTGATTCCGCCGGTGGTGCCGGAGTTCGACGCGGAGCTTTCCCTGGACAGCGTGACGCGTGATGTCACCGGCGCGAAGCGCATACTCGCGGAGAACGGCTGGACAGCCGACAACCTGCCGACATTGATTTATGGCAGCGTGGGTGGCGTCCGGAGCCGACAGTTCTACGAACAGTTCAGGGCGTGGATGATGGACATCGGCTACCCGCGGGAGAAGATCGTGCTGAAGCAGTTTGCGACCTTCGGTGATCTGAACAAGCAGTGGCGCGAAAGCCAGTTGCCGCTGATTTCCGCCGGCTGGGGTTTGGACTACCCGGATGCGGAGAACACGCTGCAGCTGTTCTATGGGCCGAACGGCGCGCCGGGCTCCAACTCGTCGAACTACAACAACCCGGAGTACGACGCGCTGTATGAGCAGGCCGCCGTGTTGCAACCCTCGCCGGAGCGCACCGGGATCTACCGACGAATGAACCGCATGCTGATCGACGATTGTGTGGCCATTTCCGGCCTGTCGCGCACCCGCATTGCCGTGTGGCACCGTGACGTGCTGATGTATCCGAGCGCGAACATCGTGGGTGGCTTCTTCCTGCCCTACGTGGCGCTAGCCGGTGAGGACGGCATTATTGAGCGCGTGGACCCGGCACGCCTGACGGTGAACTGACCGTGGAACTGCTGCAGTACTCCGTCCGCAAGATCGCCACGGGCATTCCGCTGGTCATCGGCGTGACCCTGGTCAGCTTCCTGCTGATGGTCTATTTCGGGCCCGACAAGACCTACGAACTGGTGGGCAAGAACCCGACCCAGGAACAGATTGACGAGGTGCGAGCGCAGCTGGGCTACGACAAGCCGGTGGCGGTGCGCTATCTCGATTACCTGCGCGAGATCGTGACCCTTGACCTGGGCTTTTCCGATTCCACCGGCGAGCGCGTGAGCTCGATACTCGCGCGCACCATTCCGATCTCCGGCGCCGTGGCCCTGCCGGGCTTCGTGCTGGGCAACCTGCTGGGCGTGCTGCTGGGCCTGTTCGCGGCCTTCTATCGCGGGGCCTGGCCCGACAAGCTCATCATGGCTTCTGCGGCCATCGGCATGAGCATCAGTTTCCTGATCGTGATCATCGCCTTCCAGATCATCCTGTCGTCGAGTTACGGGCTGAACCTGTTCCCGGTGCGCGGCTGGGACGTGCATTCCTTCGGCGACTACGTGCTCTACGTGACAGTACCTACACTGGCCACCGTATTCGTTGCACTCGGCTACAACACCCGCTTTTATCGTTCGGTGATCGTGGAGGAAACGACGCGCGATTACGTGCGCACCGCCCGCGCTTTCGGTATGCCCGCCGCGCCGCTTTACTACAAGTTGATTCTGAAGAACTGCCTGATCCCGATCATCACGCGGATCATGTTTTCAATTCCCTTCGTGGTGATCAGCGGCAGCCTGCTGATCGAGAGTTACTTCGGCATCCCGGGCGTGGGCAAGGTGACCTACGACGCGATCATTACCGGTGACCTGCCGATCCTGAAGGCCGTCGTCGCGCTGACCGCGATCCTGCTCGTGGCCGTGCAGCTGCTCACGGACATCATGTACCGCTGGGTAGACCCGCGGGTGGCACTCAAATGAGCGCCACCGCCGAACAGATGTCTGAGGTGGCGATATCCGAGACCGGCAGGGACTCGCTCTGGAGCAAGGCGGCCTACAAGTTTCGCCGCGACCGCACGGGAATGTGGTCCCTGGGCGTGGTGCTGGTCTACGTGGTGATAGCGGCGGGCGTGTGGCTCGGGCTCTGGGCCACGGGCTGGGCAGATCTTGCGGGAGGGAAATGGGAGCCGGTGTCGGCGCAACACTGGTTTGGTACCAACATCATCGGCCAGGATATCTTCGACCGCGCCATCTTCAGTACGAAAACTTCTTTCGAGGTGGGCCTGGTCGTGGCGGTGCTGGCCACAGCTATCGGTGCGGTGCTGGGGGCAGTTGCCGGTTTCTTCAGCGGCAGCTGGCTCGACGAGCTGATCCTGTGGCTGATGGGTGTGCTCGACTCCATTCCCTTCCTGCTGTTCGTGGCCGCCATTGCTTACACGCTGCAGGGCAACCCGTACTCCATGCACATTGCGATGATCGTGACTTTCTGGATCACGGCCGGCCGCCTCGTGCGCGGCGAAGTCATCAAGCTGAAGGAAATGGAATACGTGGAGGCGGGGCACGCCCTCGGCCTGCCGGAGTTCACGATTATTTTTCGCCACATCCTGCCCAACACCGCGCACATTTTGCTGGTGCAGGCCACGATTACTTTTGTCGCCGCCATCAAGAGCGAAGTGATCCTGAGCTTCCTGGGCCTCGGCGTGAAAGACGGCATGAGCTGGGGGTTGATGATCTCGGAGAGCTCGCAGGAAGTGCTGGCCGGCTTCTTCAACAACTTTCTGGCTGCATCGGGCCTGCTGTTCGGGTTGGTGATGGCCTTCAATTTGTTCAGCGATGCGTTGCAGGATGCGCTGGACCCGCGGACCGTGTCGGAATCTTGATGTCTGCGCGGCGTTTTAGGCGTGGGCGTTTGGGCGCGGTGGCGATACGGGCGGGCGGGGGCCCGCCCTGTCTCGAAGGGAGCGCCCTGTGACGGAACCGCTTTTAAGGGTCCGCGACCTGGCCGTGGAATTCGACACCGACCAGGGCACGGTGCGGGCGGTGGACGGGCTTTCCTTCGACATTTATCCGGAGGAAACCGTGGGCCTGGTCGGCGAATCGGGGTGTGGCAAGACGGTCACCGGTTTGGCGCTGCTAGGGCTGATTCCGCAACCGCCGGGGCGTATTGCCAGCGGCAGCATCGAGTTCGAGGGCCGCGACCTGGTGCAGACCGAAGAAGAAGAGATGCGCGCGATTCGCGGCAGCGAGATCTCGATGATCTTCCAGGAACCGATGACGGCACTGAACCCGGTGTTCACGATCGGCACCCAGATGGTGGATGTGCTGCGGCTGCATAAGCCCCTGAGCGCGGGGCAGGCCCGCCGCGAGGCCATCGAGATGCTGGGGCACGTGGGCATTCCGGCGCCGGCGCGGCGCATAGACGAGTACCCGCACCAGTTGTCCGGCGGGCAGCGCCAGCGCGTGATGATTGCAATGGCCCTGTCCTGCGGCCCGAAGCTGCTGGTGGCTGACGAACCGACCACGGCACTGGACGTGACGACCCAGGCCCAGGTGCTCGAGCAGATTAACAAGCTGCAGGAAGAATTCCGGATGGCCGTGATTCTGGTCACCCACGATCTAGGCGTGGTGGCCGAAACCTGTCGCCGGGCCATGGTCATGTATTGCGGCAAGATCGTGGAGCAGGCGCCCATTGGCGATCTGTTTGCGCAACCGCGCCATCCGTACACGAGGGGACTGCTGAACTCGATTCCCCGCATACACGACGAGCGGCCGGAACGTTTGCCCGTGATCCCGGGCCGCGTGCCGGACCTGCTGCATTTGCCACCCGGCTGTCGCTTCGCCGCACGCTGCGAGCGGGCACTGGACCAATGTCGGGCCGGGCAACCTGAACTCGTTGGCGGCGATGCGGCCGTGGCCTGTTTCAATCCGGAGCCCGCATGAGCGAGATGCTGTTAGAGGTCCGCGATCTGAAGAAGTACTTCCCGGTGCGGGGCGGCCTGTTCCGGCGCGCGCAGGCGCAGGTGCGAGCGGTGGACGGGGTGGACCTGGAACTCGAGGCCGCGCAGACCTACGGCCTGGTCGGTGAGTCCGGGTGCGGGAAGTCGACCCTGGGCCGCGCGATTCTTCGTCTGCACGAGCCGACCGGGGGACACGTCATCCTGGACGGGACGGACATCACGCCACTCGACCGGCGGGCGATGATGCCCTACCGGCGGCGCATGCAGATGATTTTCCAGGACCCGTACGCGTCTTTGAGCCCGCGGCGCACGGTGGCGCAGACGCTGCGCGAGCCCCTCGACCTCCACCGGGTCGGTACGCCGGCTGAGCGCGCGGCACGGGTGCGCGAATTGCTGGACGTGGTGGGCATGGGTCCGCGCGCGTTAAACCGCTATCCCCACGAGTTTTCCGGAGGGCAGCGCCAGCGCATCGGTATTGCCCGCGCGCTGGCCCTGGATCCGTCGCTGATCGTGGCGGATGAACCGGTGTCGGCGCTGGACGTGTCCGTGCAGTCGCAGGTGCTGAACCTGGTGGCCGACCTGCAGCGTGAACGCGGTATTTCGTTTCTGTTTATTGCCCATGACCTGGCAGTAATTCAGCATGTGAGCGACGTCGTCGGGGTCATGTACCTGGGCAAGATCGTGGAGTCGGGCAGCGCAGCCGATGTATACGGCGCACCGAAGCATCCTTATACGCAGGCGCTGATGTCCGCGATTCCGGTGCCCGACCCGACGCGCAGCCGCGCGCGCATCGTGCTCGAAGGCGATGTGCCGTCACCCAGGAATCCGCCGCCCGGCTGTCCGTTTCATCCCCGTTGCCCGCAGGCCATGGATCGCTGCCGTATCGAGGCGCCGGCCCTGAAACGGACGGGCCACGAGGAATCCGGGCATGTGGTGAGCTGTCACCTGTACGATTGACTACCCGGGCCTTGCCGGCCCGGGCACCGGCATCATGAAACTCTACGACTTCAAACGGGCACCGAACCCCCGGCGGGTACGAATTTTCCTGGCTGAGAAGGGTATGGAGATACCCATCGTGCCGGTGAACCTGTATCGCATGGAGCAGCTGTCGCCGGAATTCCGGGCCATTAACCCGGGCTGCACGGTGCCGGTGCTGGAAACTGACGACGGCGAGCGCATTACAGAGTCGCTGGCCATCTGCCATTACCTGGAGTCGCTGCAGCCGGAGCCGCGGCTGTTCGGCAACGATCCGGTCAGCGAGGCGCGGGTGTTGATGTGGAACAACATCGTCGAGGCCGAGGGCATGCCGGCGGTTGCAGAAGTACTGCGGAACCTGTCGCCCGGTTTCCGCGACCACGTGTTTCCGGGGCCCGTGGGTTACCCGCAGATTCCGACCCTGGTGGAACGGGGTGCCGCACGCACCGAGCAATTCTTCGATCGAGTGGAGCAGCGGCTTGGCGAGACGCCATACCTGGCCGGCGAACATTTCACGCTTGCCGACATCACGCTGCTGGTAACGGCCGACTTCGCGAAGTGGGTAGAAATCGACGCCACGCGCGGCCGTGCCGCCGTGGCAGACTGGTACCAGCGGGTCGCGGGCCGCCCCAGTGCCCAGGCCTGATCTAGATCCATGCGCCACGGCAATTTCAGCGATGAACCCCCAGCCAGTGTCAACTGGCAGGTCTTCCGCGAACTGACGCCATACCTGTGGGAATATCGCGGCCGCGTGCTGCTGTCGCTGCTGTTCCTGGTGGCGGCCAAGAGCGCGGTCCTGGTGATTCCGTTCTTCCTCAAGTACCTGGTGGACTCGCTGGACGTCAGCAAGGGCGCCAGTATCACGGCCCTCGCGCTGATCGTGCTGGTGGTTGCCTTCGGCCTTGCCCGCTTTGCCAACACGATGTTCGGCGAACTGCGTGACACGGTTTTTGGCAGGGTGACCGAGCGCGCAATGCGGCGCATCGGCCTGCAGGTGTTCCGGCACATCCATGCGCTGGACCTGGACTTTCACCTGAACCGACAGACCGGCGGCCTCGCGCGCGATATCGAGCGCGGGGTCACCGGCATCAGCTTCCTGATGCGCTTTTTCGTCTTCAACATTGCGCCGACGATCTTCGAGATCACGATGGTGGTCGGCATCCTGTTCTGGAACTATGGCGCCAAGTACGCGCTGGTGACGCTGGCGGCCGTCACTGTCTACGGCCTGTATTCCGTGCGGGCGACAGAGTGGCGCACGCAGTTCGTTCGCGACGCCAACGAAGCGGATTCGGCCAGCAACACGCGCGCCATCGACAGCCTGATGAACTTCGAGACGGTGAAGTATTTCACCAACGAAGAGTTCGAGGCGCGGCGCTACGACCGCGAACTGGAAAAATGGGAAGTAGCCCGGCGGAAGAACCGCTTGTCGGTCTTTACGCTGAACGGTGGCCAGGCGCTGATCATTGCGGTGGCGCAGACCACAATGATCGGCATGGCAGCCTTCCAGGTGCGTGACGGCGTGATCAGCCTGGGCGACTTCGTGCTGATCAACCAGTTCATGATCCAGCTGTTCCTGCCGCTGGGCTTTCTCGGCTTCATTTATCGTGAGATCAAGGGCTCGATGGCGAACATCGAGCGCATGTTCGATCTGCTGGCCGTAAAGACCCGGATCGAGGACTCGCCGGGGGCGGCAGATCTGCAGGTGGAGCGCGGCAGCATCCTGGTCGATAACGTGAGCTTCGGTTACCGGCCCGACCGGCAGATCCTGAAAGGCGTCAGCTTCGAGGTACCGCCGGGAAAGAAGGTGGCAGTGGTGGGTGCCAGCGGTGCGGGCAAGTCGACGCTGGTAAAACTGCTGTTTCGTTTCTACGACGTAAGCGGTGGCGCGATTCGCATCGACGGCCAGGACGTACGGGAGATCACGCAGCACTCGTTGCGCGCGGCCATCGGCATTGTGCCGCAGGATACCGTGCTCTTTAACGACACGATTTTCGAGAACGTGCGTTACGGCCGGCCCGAAGCCGGCGACGATGAGGTCTGGGAAGCCATCCGGCTGGCACATCTCGAGGATTTTATTGCGCGGTTGCCGGCCGGCGGCGAAACGGTAGTCGGCGAACGCGGGCTCAAGCTGTCCGGCGGTGAGAAGCAGCGCGTAGCCATTGCGCGGGCATTGTTGAAGCAGCCGCCGATCCTGGTGTTCGATGAAGCCACTTCATCGCTGGACAGCAAATCAGAGCGCGCGATTCTCGAGGCGATCCGCGAAATTGCGACGGGCCACACCAGCCTGGTCATCGCCCACCGATTGTCCACTGTGGTGGATGCCGACAGTATCGTCGTGCTGGAACACGGCCAGGTCGTGGAGCAGGGCCGGCACGCGGAGCTGCTGGCCCGAGACGGCCGTTACGCCGAGCTGTGGCGCATTCAGCAGGCGGAGGCGCAGTCGCCGGCGCTGGAGAGCCCCGACGTGGCCCTGGCCGTTTCGGGATCCGGTGAGGTCGGAGAGCCTGACTTGCTGCGCTAGAACCGAGTGCCTGGTTTTATATTGTTCATGGCTGAGTCGATCAGGGGCGCTGCAGCTGGTTGCGATGACAACGCTTGTGTTTGGCAGGTCAACAAACTAAGAAGAGCAGGATGATGCAGGATCGGCTTACCGAATTGGAGATCAAAATCGCTCATGTCGAGCACTCTCTGAATGAGTTGAACGACGTGTTAGTCAGACAACAAACGTATATCGACAAGCTGGAACACAGTGTTGCGCGGCTCTATGAAAAACTGCAGTCAGAGAATGGAATACAGACTGACAGCGACCCTGGAGGCGAAAAGCCTCCTCACTACTAGTCTTGAGCTCTAATGGTTCAAGACTTTGCTTGTTATCAGACGCAGGGAGAGAAGAGGGCCGGATCTATTTTAGCCGACAATAAATGGACCTCGTACTCATGGAGGTGCGGCCCGATATGAACACCGTGTTTGAATCCAAGCGGGACGCCTGGATCGTTGCCCTGATTTGGGTTGGGGCCTTGATGTGTGTGTTCGCGGCCTCAGAGCAGTTTGGAAGTGCAGCACCTTTGGCGCTGAGAGCGACGATGCTGATTCTTTTCGGAGCTGCCGCTGCCTTTATGCTGTGGGTACTCTATGCCATCGACTATACGGTGACCACTGAGCATCTGTCGATTCGGTGCGGGCCGCTACGCTATCGCCTGCCACTTGCCCAGATCGACTCGGTGCAGCCATCGCGCAATCCCTTGTCCAGTCCTGCGGCGTCCCTCGACCGGCTGCTCATCAAGTGGAATAACGAGCGCAAGAGAATCCTCATCTCTCCGTTGGACAAGGGCGAATTCCTGCGCGAACTGGACAGGCGCTGCGCGCAGCTGAAAATGGAGGGCGAAGGCCTGGTCAGGGCTTCAGCCACGTGACGGCTTGTGGCGAGAAGCAGCAACTCGTAAAACCTTGTCAACGATCGTGGTGAGATGATGGACCGGTCGACTGGATTTTGGGACAAGATTGCAGATCGTTATTCGAAGCGACCCATTACTGATGAAGCTTCATACCAGAAGAAACTGCAGGTCACGCGCAAATACTTTCGGCCGGATTCCGAGGTATTGGAGTTGGGCTGTGGGACGGGTTCGACTGCTATCGCTCATGCGCCCTACGTGAAACATATTCATGCAATCGATATCTCGTCGAAAATGATCGCGATTGCGCAGGGCAAGGCAGACGCGGAAAAGGCAAGGCGGTATTCATGGTGGCGAAGAAGGCCGAATAGCCGCAGTCAGATATCTAATTCTGGCCGGCAGAGCCTTTTCGCCAGCTCCAAGCGCCGGATCGGTTTTTAATCATCCTTGTTCAGCCGGTAGTAGCAAGCGCCGCACAATCCGCCGTTTGTCGACATGTGCACCTGTTCCGGCCAGGGCGGCGTATCCCCGCACAAATCACAGCATTGCTGATTGGCCTGTACCACGTGCCGATCAAAGACTTGACGCTGTTTTTCCGTTAGCGAGTCCACCCCTTTATCAATGGCCTGTCGGGTGACGCCTAGCGGCGCACCGTCCAATAAGTTTTGATTGATGAGATGTTCCAGCCAGCTGACGAAGGCCGTCTGTTCAATCACCATATCTGGAAAACTCATCCGCACGCCTCGATATCGTCCAACCAACGAACAATAGGGTGAGATGAGCAGTCTGGCTTGGACGCGGATCACGCTTCGACGCCAAACCGGCTAAACATGGCGATTTTTAGAGAGTCAAAGCCCCGTTCGGGCGAGGATCTGCTCTGCCCGGCGACCGACCGCTATTCTGTCCGTTACCTTACGACCACGCAGACGTCGTTCGGTCGCAGGTAGCGCACGATGGGCGGACCCTGTTCCGGCATCAGCACTTCAACGTCGTCGTCCCCCGGCTGGTCGCGGCAATCGGTGGACCGCAGGTAGTCCCATTCCCCCGCGCCTTCGTCGTCGCCCCGATCCGTTCTGAGCATACTGGATGCGGGAATGCCGGCGTCCAGGTACCTCGCCGCGGCGTCCTGGCTGGGCTGCCCGTTGCCATGGCCTGACGGAAAGATCACGAATGTGGGTTGCACGGCATCGATCAGGCACCGTGAACTGGCGTTATTCGCGCCGTGGTTCGGTGCGAGGAGCACGTCGGCTTTCAGGGGCACCGAGGCTTGTTGAATGATCATTGCAGCCTCGGCGAAACCACATTTTTCGGCAGGCCACGCCGACAAGCGCCCAATCGTATCGCCCGTTAGCAGCAGCGATGCGTCCCGATAGTCCAGCCTGACCACTATGCTGACGGCTTTCTGCAGCTCGGCCTCGCTCAGGTCTTCGGTGGTCGGCCACGACCGCCAGCCGGCGACAAACGTAACCGTCGCATCGCCGAGCTGGAAGACCGTGCCAGGCGCTATCGCACTGTCGTGAAGTTCGCGGACCACGGTCCCGGCCGTTTCAGCGTCGGCAATTGCGCGCACCGTCTTGCGGTAGCTCAACTGGGGCCGCCGATAGCCGGTCCACCAGATCTCGCCCACGCGGAATTCGCCAAGTAGTTGCGGCACGTCCTGCATATGCCTGCCGTCACTGTGGCTGATGACCAGCAACTCGATGCTGCCGTCACCCACGATTTCACGGATGGCTTTCAGGCAGGCCTGGTCGATGCCGCCGGCGTCATACACGAAGTGCCGGCGGTCTCGTGTGGCAGCGATCACGCACAGGGCCGATCCGACGTCGACTATTCGTACGTAGGTGCCGACGCTCTTGCCGTCCTCTCCAGCGGCATCCGGGCTGCCCGTTTCAGGGGCGAAGACCGTTTCATCGAAGGGCCGTGCGGTGGGCGAATTAACGGCCACCGCGCAGCTGATGATCACCAGGGGGATCGCGATGAAACTCAGCACTCGCAACAACGCGCGCCGTGAGTATGTCTTGCGGACCATCGGGCCACCTGTAGATGGAGTTGAAAGACCAGGAGCACTGGTGCCCTGGGCAACCGGTGCAACGAAGCAATCGAAAACCTGTAAGGATATGCTACCGCGACTGAAGCGCGGGGACAGACAACAACGGTTGCTGGCCGGGAGACCGAAAGGCCTTGATCCAACATGAATCTTTTGCATTGTTGCCGCGCGCCAGTGGTTCGGCGTTACCATCGTGTCCTCGGACAGGCGCTCCGCTGGGGCTATACCCGGTAACCTGCAAGTGGTGACCCGCAAACTCATGTCTGCACTGGCAACAGGGATCCTGATCTACCTCGGGGCGTGTGTCCTGCTATACGCGGGCCAGCGGCGCCTGATCTACTTCCCGCGCGCGGAGGTCACGCAGGCCCCGGCCGAAGCGGTCTGGCTGCCCAGCGCCGGCGAGAGACTGAAGCTCTGGCGGCTGAGGGGTGCGGGCGGCAGTGCAATCATCTACTTCGGTGGCAACGCCGAAGACGTGGCGAATAACATTCCCGACTATGCCAGCTGGTTACCTGACTACTCCGTCTACTTCGTGAACTACCGCGGCTACGGGGGCAGCTCCGGCAGTCCTTCGGAACCGGCCCTGTTCGAAGATGCGCTGAACGTTTACGACGCGCTGGCAGAGAGGTACCAGAGCATTACCGTTGTGGGTCGGAGCCTGGGCAGCGGTGTGGCCATGTACCTGGCTGCGGCGCGGGACGTGGCGCGGGTGGTGCTGGTTACGCCCTTCGACAGCGTGGAGCGGGTCGCACGCCGCGTGATGCCAGTCTTTCCGACGGGCTGGCTGTTGCGGGATCGCTTCGACTCGGTGAGCCGGGCACCGGCCGTCCGGGCTCCGGTCCTGGTGCTGATTGCCGAGGAGGATGGGGTTATAACCAGGCCCCACTCCGATGCCCTGGTGGACGCGTTTCCGGACCAGCAGGTCAAGGTGCGAATCATCGACGGCGCCGATCACAACACCGTGCACATGTGGCCCGACTATGCACTTAGCCTGCAGGACTTCCTGGTGCAATCGGTGAACCGATAGCGCTGCGGAGCCGATCCACTGTGGCATGGTTCGTCTATATCGTGCGCTGTGCGGATGAGTCCCTGTATACCGGCATTGCCAGGGACGTGCCCGGGCGCATCGTCCAGCACAATCTCGGCAAGGGCGCGCGCTACACACGTTCGCGATTGCCGGTGCAGGTGGTCTACCAGGAAGGCGCGGCCGATCGGGGCGCCGCGCTGCGCCGGGAAATGGCCATCAAGCGCTTACCCCGGTCCGCCAAGCTCGCGCTGTTCGAGGCCGCGGGAGGAACGGGCCAGCGGGCGATCAGGCGGTCTGACATAAAGCCATAACGGGCCGGTCAAAAACCGCATAGCCATGCGGCTTGCAGGTGCCAACGAACGCTGCGTGATCTCACGGTCAGGCCGCCCTAAAATTGAGGTGTCCTCAATAATAAGAAGAAAGAGGTCATGGACGACGTCATTAATAGCGAACCCCGCAAGGGACTCGATTACATCGGGTACAAGAATCGCCAGTCGCTGCTCGACTGGGAAGAACGTCTTTGGCAGCGTCGACTGCGCGGCGAAATGGTGGACCCGCGAGACGAGCAAGGCCGCCGGCAGTTCAGAGACCAGCAGCTGCGCATTGCGACCTTGCGCAGCCTCGCCCGCAAGATGTACGACCGCGACTGATTCGCACTGCCCGTCGGGCACCGCACGAACGCCCGCGTATAATCCTCAGATCTTCAGCAATGAGGGCGTCGCGTGTGCGCAGCCTTTGCCACCTTCTGCAGCCCGATGAGTCTGATGAATACTGGACAGACGAGCATTGCTTTATCCTTGAATTGTCGAACGACGCCGATGACCTGGTCTTCCTGTGTATCTGCACGCCTCGTTTCCAGTGGCCTCAATATGAGTCGCTGGAATAGTCGTTTCACGCCTGCTCCCGGAGACAGTCACTATGGAACTCAAAGGGTCCTGCCATTGTGGTGCGGTGAAGTTCACGCTGCAGTCGCGCCATCCCTACCCTTTCAATCTCTGTTACTGCTCGATCTGCCGCAAGACGGCCGGCGGCGGCGGTTATGCCATCAATCTGAGCGGTGACCACCGTACGATCCAGGTCACGGGTGAAGAGCACGTCGCCGTATACCATGCACGTCTGCGTGACCCGCAGACCGGTGATACTCGGGAGAGCCGCGGCGAACGGCGCTTCTGTAGCCACTGTGGCAGCGCGCTGTGGGTCTGGGATCCCAATTGGCCGGATCTCGTGCACCCCTTCGCGTCGGCCATCGACAGCGATTTGCCGATACCGCCGGAACGTACCCACCTGCTGCTCGACTCGAAGGCCAACTGGGTACAGTTGCACGCCGACCCGCAGGACAAGCAGTTCCCCAGCTACCCCCTTGAATCCATTGCCGCCTGGCACGAGCGCCTGGGCCTGGAATGCTGACGGCCTGAGACGCGTCGCTGTTTGTCATGGCCAGCCCGGCTTTCTATCAGTTCCTTGCCGACTTCGTGCTGCTGGTGCACTTCAGCTTCGTGGTGTTTGTCGTGCTCGGGTTTCTCACCGTTCTGGTCGGCCCGCTCTTTCGATGGCAATGGATCTATTCGCTTCGTTACCGGTGGCTGCACGTGGCCGCCATTGCGGTGGTGGTGGCCCAGGCCTGGCTCGGCCGCCTGTGCCCGCTGACGATCTGGGAGAACGATCTCCGGCAGCGTGCCGGGCAAGCGGGCTACGACGCCAGCTTCATCCAGCACTGGCTGCAGCGGCTGCTGTACTACGATTTCCCGCCGTGGGTATTCGGCGTGGCCTACACGGTGTTCGGCGCGCTGATTCTCGGGATGTGGTGGCGTGACAGGAAGCATTTGCGGCGCTGATTCCGGGCGCAACTCGGTTAAGCTGGTCGTCCCAGAGGAAGGGGGAAACTTCATGTCCTGGATTCATAGAAGCACACTGGTCATCTGTCTGTGCGCCGTGGGCGGCTGCAGCTGGTTCTATGGCGCGACCGAGCATATGGAGACGAGAAAAGGCGTGTCCAGCAGCCTGGTGGACTACCTCTACCCCAAGGGTGAAGAGCCGCCGGCGCTCAAGCCCAGGACGCCGCGACTGGAATTGCCCCTGCGCGCCGGCATCGCCTTTGTTCCCGCCCGGTCCGAAAGTTCACAGGTGCTGTCGGAGGCTAGCAAGACCCAATTGCTGAACCAGGTCAAAGCAGCCTTCATCGACCGCGAGTACATCCAGCATATCGAGGTGATTCCCGAGACCTACCTGCGCGCCAACAGCGGTTTCCCTGGGATGCAGCAGGTCGCGCGCCTCTACGGGGTGGACGTGATGGCCCTGGTGTCTTACGACCAGGTGACGGCCACCGACGATACTCGGGCGTCGATTCTTTACTGGACTATCGTGGGTGCTTACTTTGTCCCTGCGACGGAGAACGAAGTACAGACCTTCGTGGATACCGCCGTGTTTGATGTGCCCACCGGCGCGCTGCTGTTCCGGGCGCCCGGCACGGACAAGCGCCAGTCCCAGACCACCGCGGTGCAAAGCACTCAGCGAATGCGTGACGATCGGACGGCAGGTTTCGCTTCAGCAATGACGGACATGACGGCTAACCTGTCAACGGAGCTGGAGCGGTTCGAAGATCGTCTCGAAGAGGAACCGCAGCTTGCCGAGGTCAAGTGGCAGAAGGGCAGCGGTGGCGGCATGGGTGGCCTGAGCTGGGAATTGCTGCTGCTCCTGCTTTTGCGCCGGCGACGGGTGCGCTGCGCGTCCCGGAGAACAGGTGCATGATTAATCACCGCTGAATGAGTGGTCTTTATATCCTGAAGTTCCCGGAGGTGCGCGACAGGAATCCTGATCCGGCCGTCGTGCGAAGTAGTTAGGATGGCGCACCGGGCCCCTGGACCATCGTGCGCCCAGCCTGATTGAGGACCATCACAATGAAAGCAGTCTGGAAGGACACGGTCATCGCCGACAGCGATGACACCGTCGTAGTCGAAGGCAATCACTATTTCCCGGCCGATGCCGTAAAGGCTGACCTGATCGAGAACAGCGACAAGACCACCATGTGCCCGTGGAAAGGCACGGCCCACTACTATCACGTGGTGGTTGGCGATGCGCGCAATGCCGATGCGGCGTGGTACTACCCGGAGCCGAAAGCCGCGGCCAGTGAAATCACCGGCCGCGTGGCGTTCTGGCGCGGCGTGAACGTGACCGACTAGCCCGGCCTCCGGGAGACGAACATCGGCGATGCGCGCGTGGCCGGGGATTTGCCGCCCAGGGCTGGCTGTTATGCGCTGGTGCTGGAACTGGCGAAGCGCGCGGATATCGATGTAGGGCGGCTCGGCCGCCTGGGCCTGGCTCCCGGTTTCTACATCTACGTGGGCAGTGCCTTCGGGCCCGGTGGCCTGCGAGCCCGTTTGCAGCGGCACTGGTCAGGCGACGGTCGGTTCCACTGGCACGTGGATTACCTGCGCGCGGTAGCGATACCCATCGTTGCCTGGTACCAGGTGCAGCTAGTGTCCCGCGAACATAAATGGGCCGCGGCCCTGGCGCGCGGACGCGGGTTGGCGCCCGTTCCAGGTTTCGGATGCACGGACTGTCGTTGTGAGTCCCACTTGTACTACGCGGCGAAACTGCCGTCTTATGATGCTTTCCGCCGGCGTCTTGGTCGGCGGGTTATGGGTGATGGGCGTTTTTGTTCCTTTCCCTAAGAATGCCAGAGAGGTCTGCAGCTCACGGTTGCCGATGAGGGGGCGTGTCCGGATATACCTTCGAGGGCACGAAGGTCTAGAGTGTCGGCCAGGTGGGCCTAGCCATAAACCCTCTGCGGCAACCACGTCACCAGCTCGGGCCATGTGGCGAGCAGCACCAGCATCAGTAACTGGATCACGACGAAGGGCAGCACGCCCCGGTACATGTCCGTGGTCTTCACCTCCGGGGGTGCGACGCCGCGCAGGTAAAACAGCGCAAACCCGAAGGGTGGCGTGAGGAAGGA
The DNA here is from genome assembly GCA_947258805.1 of uncultured Gammaproteobacteria bacterium. The sequence continues at coordinate 43,003 of CAMYJV010000001.1, forward strand.
AGTCTGCAGGTTGATGGCAATCATGATGCCGAGCCACACCGGGTCAAGGCCCATCGCGAGCAGTACCGGCCCGACTATCGGCACTACGACGAAGGTGATCTCGATGAAATCCAGCACGAAGCCCAGCAGGAACATCACGAGCATGACCACGATCACCGCGCCGGCAGTACCGCCGGGCAGGCCGGTGAGCAGGTCGCGCACCACGTCGTCACCACCGTAGCCGCGGAATACCAATGAGAACAGCGAGGCCCCGATCAGGATCAGGAAGACCATGCTGCTGATCCGCGTGGTGCTGCGGCAGATCTCCGCCAGTCGCGACAGCTTCAGTTGCCGGCGGGCCGCCGCCAGGATCAACGCGCCCGTCGCGCCCACCGCCGCGGCTTCCGTAGGCGTCGCCAGCCCCCCGATGATGGAGCCCAGCACAGCCACCATCAGGACCAGCGGCGGCAGCAAGGCCTTTAGGACGCGGCCCGCCAGGCCGCCGGTGGCATCTTCCGGCAAGCGGCCGGGGGGCATGGCGGCAGGACGCAGCACGGCCAGCAACAGCAACCAGGCGATATACGCCGCGACGAGCAGCAGGCCCGGAATCAGCGCGCCAACGAACAGGTCGCCGACGGATACGGTGTCCGGGCTGAAGACCCCTTGTGTCAATTGCGCCTGCTGGTAGGCGGAGCCGAGGACATCGCCGAGCAGCACCAGGATGATGGATGGCGGGATGATCTGACCGAGGGTGCCCGATGCGCTGATCGTGCCGGTCGCGATGGCCGGGTCATAACCGCGTTTCAGCATGGTCGGTAAAGACAACAGGCCCATGGTCACGACCGTGGCACCAACGATGCCGGTGCTCGCAGCCAGCAGCATCCCCACCAGCGTTACGGCGATGGCGAGTCCGCCGCGCAGCCGGCCAAACAGCAGTCCCAGGGTATCCAGGAGATCTTCCGCGATGCGCGCGCGTTCCAGCGTGACGCCCATGAACACGAACAGCGGCACGGCCACCAGGGTACCGTTGCCCATGATGCCGAACACGCGGGCCGGCATCGTGCCGAGAAAAGCCGTGTCGAAGGCGCCGGTAACAGTGCCGCCCAGGGCGAATAGCAATGCGGTCCCGGCCAGGGTGAAAGCCACCGGGAAGCCGGCGAGCATTACCGCAACCACGGCCAGGAACATGACCAGGGCCATCACGGCTGGGGTTTCCCCAACAGCACGCCGAGACTGCGCGCGCCCAGCACCAGGGCCTGCAACAGCAGCAGCAGCGCAGTGACCGGGATCATGCTCTTGAGCAGCGGCACGGCTGGATAGATCAGCCCACCGGCCTCGCCTGAGCCTTCCTGAATTGCCCAGGAGGCGAGCACGTAGTCGAGACTGCCCCAGAACAGGAACAGGGCAACCGGAATCAAAAACAGCAGGGTCCCTGACAGATCGATTACCGCGCGGCGTCGGTCACTCGCCTGGCGGTAGAAGACATCCACGCGCACATGCTCGTCCCGTGCCAGTGTGTAGCTCGCGCCGAGCATGAACACCGCCGCGTGCATCCAGGTCACGGATTCCTGCAGCCAGATCCAGCCGATGTCGAAAAGGTAACGTAGTACGACAATCGTGAAAGTGACTACCACCATGGCGAGAGTTAGCCACGCGACGCTGCGGCCGATCAGGACGTTAGCCCGCTCCAGTTGCGCCAGCAGCCGCGCCATCAGCTCAGGGGCGCCAGAAGGTACGGGATGCCAGGACCAACAGCGTGAAAATTTCCAGGCGGCCCAGCAGCATGGCCAGGATACAGACCCACTTGGCGATGTCGTTCACGCTGCCGAAACCCTTCGCCACCTCACCGAGGCCCGGGCCAAGGTTATTCATGCTGGCAGCAACGGCGGAGAAGGCCGTGACCTGGTCCAGGCCGGTGGCCAGCAGCACGATCATCATGATCACAAAGAGCACGACGTAGACGGCAAAGAAACCCCACACTGCGTCCACGACCCGCTGCGGCACCGCCATGCGACCGAGCTTTACCGGCATCTCCGCGCTGGGGTGGACCAGGCGCCGCACCTCCCGTGCCCCCTGGCGGTACAACAGCAGCACGCGGATCACCTTCATACCGCCAGCCGTCGATCCGGCGCAACCGCCCACGAAACTTGCAAACAGCAGTACCACCGGCAGCGCGCCCGGCCAGATGCTGAAGTCCGTGGTAGTAAAGCCAGTGGTCGTGGCGATGGAAACTGCTTGAAACACCCCGTTCACGACAGTATCCGGTGCGGTGTCGTACTGGCCCTGGGCGAACAGTCGCGCCACGATGAAAACAATCAGGCCGCCGAGCAACGCGCAATAAGCACGAAACTCGGGTTCGCTGAAGTAGTGGCGCACTGACGACGAGCGCCAGGCCATGAAATGGAGCGAGAAATTGATCCCGGCCAGGAACATGAACCCGACAGCCACGAGATCGATCCAGATACTGTCGAAGTAGCCGATGCTCGCATCGTGGGTGGAAAAGCCGCCGATCGCCACGGTGGTGAAGCTGTGGCACACGGCGTCGAACACGTCCATGCCGGCCAGCCAGTAGCTCAGCGCGCAGGCCACCGTGAGGCCCAGGTAGATGTACCAAAGGGCCTTCGCAGTTTCAGTGATACGCGGCGTGAGCTTGGTGTCTTTCACGGGCCCGGGCGTTTCGGCCCGGTAGAGCTGCATGCCGCCGACGCCGAGCATGGGCAGAATGGCCACCGCCAGCACGATGATGCCCATGCCGCCCAGCCACTGCAGCTGCTGGCGGTAATAGAGAATGGATGGCGGCAACTCGTCGAGTCCCGACAGCACGGTGGCGCCGGTGGTGGTCAGCCCGGAGATGGCTTCGAAGACTGCGTCCGTGACGCTCAGTGACGGCTGCTCGGAAAACAACAAAGGCGCGGCGCCAAAGGTACCCAGCACCACCCAGAAGGCGGCCACCACCAGGAAACCGTCGCGCAGGCGCAGGTCGCGGTTTTCTTTGCGCACCGGGAACCAGATCACCAGCCCGGCCACCAGGTTGGCGGCGAAGCCGTAAATAAAAGCCATTGCGGCGCCATCGCTGAAGGCGATGGAGATCAATACGGGCGGCAGCATGGTGGTGCTGAATAGCATCAGCAGCAGCCCGAGAATTCGCTGGGTGGCAGTCAGCCGCATCGTATCCGGATCCGGGGCTCAACGGCCCGCGTGCGTGTCCTCGTGGCTCAAAAGCTCACGCCCACTTCGAACAGCCGCTCCACTTCGTCAGTCTGACGGCGGTCAGAGATGAACAATATGACGTGATCGTCTTCCTGGACGACGCTGTCGTGGTGGGCTTCCAGGATCTTGTTGTCGCGGAAAATCGCGACGATGGCCGTCCCGGGCGGCAGCGGAATGTCCTCTACCGATTTGTCTACCACCTTGGAGTCGGCTGCAGAGCCGTGGACAATGGCCTCGATGGCTTCGGCGCGGCCCCGGCGCATGGAGTGCACCCGCACCACGTCACCACGGCGCACATGGGCCAGCAGCGCACCGATCGTAATCTGCTGCGGGGAAATGGCGACGTCGATAGTGCCGGCTTCCACCAGTTCTGCGTAAGACGGCCGGTTGATCAGCGCCATGACTTTCTTACAGCCGATTCTCTTGGCGAGCATGGCCGACAGGATGTTGGCCTCCTCGGCGTTGGTGACAGAGACGAAAATGTCGGCCCCGTCGACATTCTCCTCGAGCAGCAATTCCTCGTCGGCCGCGTCACCGTGCAGCACGATGGCTTTGCCCAACCGTTCGGAGATCACCTTGGCACGCTGGCGGTTACGCTCGATGATCTTGACCTGGTTGGTGTCTTCCAGCGCAGCGGCGAGGCGGAAGCCGATATTGCCGCCGCCGGCAATGATCACGCGGCGTACCGTGTCTTCCGGGCGGCGCATTTCAGACATGACGAGACGGGTGTCTTTGCGGCTGGCGATGAAAAAGACTTCGTCATCTTCGCGAATCAGCGTGTTGCCGTCGGGCAGGATGCCCTCGTCATTGCGGTAGATGGCGGCGATACGGGTCTGCACGCCGGGAATGTGCTCCTTCAGCGTCTTGATTTGCTGATCCACCAGCAGGCCGCCGCGGTGGGCGCGTGCACCCACCAGCCGCACTTCCCCGCCAGAAAAGTCCAGCACCTGGAAAGCGCCGGGAAAGTGGATCAGCTGTTCGATGTGCTCCATCACCAGCTGCTCGGGGCTGATGGCCACATCCACCGGCAGTGCCGCCTGCGCGAACAGCTGCTCGCCCTCGCGACCGCGGTAGTTGATGTACTCGGTGCTGCGGATGCGCGCGATCTTGGTCGGCGTGCGAAAAAAGGTGTAAGCCACCTGGCAGGCCACCATGTTGATCTCGTCACGGCTGGTCAGCGCGATCACGATATCGGCGTCGCGGGCTCCGGCGCGGGCCAGGACGTCGGGATAGGAGGCATTGCCCACTACGGTGCGAATATCGAGGCGGTCCTGGAGGTCGCGCAACACCGTCGCGTTGATATCGACCACCGTGACTTCGTTGGCTTCCTCTCGCGCCAGTTGATAGGCGGCGGTCGAGCCGACCTGGCCGGCACCGAGAATGAGAATGTTCATGGTTGACCGTTTGGGGCTTCGCGCGCGACGCGAATATTACATGACTTCCAGGCCAGCATAGGACATGACCAGCCACTTTGTGCCCGCGGTCTCAAAATTGACCTGCACGCGGGCGTGGGCGCCGGCACCCTCGCAGCTCAGCACCACGCCCTCGCCGAACTTCTGGTGGAGCACCCGCTGGCCAAGGCTCAGGGCGCCGGGGTCGTCCTGCGGGGTGCCGAAGGACGAAGCCGAGCCACGGCGAAACACCGGCTGGGATACGCGCAGGGCCGGGCGGACCTCCTCGACGAGCTCTTCCGGGATCTCGCTGATGAAGCGCGACGCCGTGCCGAAGTTGTCCACCCCGTGCATGCGGCGCTGTTCCGCGTAGCTGATATAGAGTGTTTCCATCGCCCGGGTGGCGCCCACGTAGCAGAGCCGACGTTCCTCCTCCAGCCCGCCGGGATCGTTCAGCGAGCGCCGGTGCGGAAAGAGACCTTCCTCCAGGCCGGTCAGAAACACCATCGGGAATTCCAGTCCCTTCGCCGAGTGCAGCGTCATCAGCTGCACGCAGTCTTCCCAGGCATCGCCCTGGGCATCGCCCGATTCCAGTACTGCGTGGGCCAGGAATGCCTGCAGGGGCGTCATGTCCGCCTCTTCTTCCGTCTCGGCCGGTTCGAAGCCGCGCGCCGCACTGACCAGTTCGTCGAGGTTCTCCAGCCGCGCCTCGGCGCGGTCGCGGGGCTCCTTGCGGTAGTGGTCCACGATACCGCTGTGCCGGATCACGTGGTCTACCCGTTCGTGCAGGGCCAGGCCTTCGGTGTCTGCAGCCAAGGCCTCGATGAGCTGCATGAAGCCCTGCAGTGCCGAGGCGGCCCGGCCGGAGAGCTGGCCGCCCGCCGACGAACACGCCGCCTGCCACAACGATGTGCCGTAGGCGCGTGCGTAACCGCGCACTGATTCGACGGTGCGTGCGCCGATGCCGCGGGTGGGCAGGTTTACGACCCGCTCGAAAGAGGGGTCATCATCACGGTTGGCGATCAGGCGCAGGTAGGCCAGCGCGTCCTTGATTTCGGCGCGTTCGAAAAAGCGTTGGCCCCCGTATACCCGGTAAGGGATATTCTCGCGCAGCATGGCCTCTTCGAAGACACGCGACTGGGCATTCGACCGATACAGCACCGCGCAGTCGCGGCGGGCATGTCCCTTCGACGACCAGTCCTGAATCCGGGCCGTCACGAAGTCGGCCTCGTCACGTTCGTTGTACGCGTTGTACAGGTGCAGCGGTTCGCCGTCGCTGCCATCGGTCCACAATTCTTTGCCGAGCCGGCCGCTGTTGTTACTGATGATGGAGTTGGCGGCCTTCAGAATCGTGCCGGTGGAGCGGTAGTTTTGCTCCAGCTTCACCGTGCGCACGCGCGGAAAGTCTTTCTGGAAACGCGCGAGGTGTTCCATGCGGGCGCCGCGCCAGCGGTAGATAGACTGGTCGTCGTCACCCACCGCGAAGGGCACGCCGGTACTGCCGACCAGCACGCGCAGCCACGCGTACTGAATGGCGTTCGTATCCTGAAACTCGTCCACCAACACGTGGCGGAAGCGGCGCTGGTAACGGGCCAGCAGTTCCGGATTTTTCAGCCAGACCTCGTGGGCGCGCAGCAGCAACTCTGCAAAGTCCACCAGGCCGCGCTGGTCGCAGAGTTCCTGGTACTGGCGGTACAGATGAATCAGCTGGCGGCGCGTGTCGTCGCCGTCGTCCTTTACATGATCCGGGCGCCGGCCCTCATCTTTCTGGGCGTTGATGAACCACTGGATCTCGCGGGGTACCCAGGTGCCTTCGTCCAGCTCCAGGTCACGTACCAGCCGGCGAAGCAGCCGTTGCTGGTCGTCTGAGTCGATGATCTGAAAGTCTTGCGGCAGGCCGGCCTCGCGCCAGTGGCGGCGGAGCAGCCGGTGGGCAAGGCCGTGAAAGGTGCCGACCCACAGGGCATCTACCGGCATGTCGAGGAGCGCGCCGATACGCGCGCGCATCTCCGCCGCGGCCTTGTTGGTGAAGGTGACGGCAAGAATGCCCAGCGGCGATACGTTCTCAACCTGGATCAGCCACGCGATGCGGTGCACCAGCACACGGGTCTTGCCGCTACCGGCGCCGGCAACCACCAGCACGGGTTCGTCGGGCGCGGTGACCGCCTCACGCTGCGCGTCGTTCAGCGGGTCGATGATGGGCGTCACGTCCATCAGTTCAGTCTAACAGTCACGTGCGGTGTCAGTTGCTGGTGCAGACGTAGAGCAGGCGGAGCGCACCACTACCGTCCAGCACCTGGGTACTTAGGCACGCTTCGAGTTCAAGGGTGCTGACGATGGGATTCAAAGTGTCCTGGCACGGCAGCCGGGCCGCGGCGTCCGTGCCGGCCATGAATACCGGTGGCGGTGTCGTGTTGATCGGCGCGAAGCCCGCTGCGCGCCGCGCGCTGCCCAGCGCAATGAAATCACCGAATGACTGGTTGCAGGCCATGCGCACGCGCTCTGCCGGGTTTCGGCCCGCGAGGTCGCTTACCCATTCCAGCAGCGACTCGTCGGTCACCGGTTCGCCCCCGTCGCGCATGGCCGTAACGGCACTGACGAAGGCCTGGTAGCGCAGGTTGTTTTCCGTGTCCCGGCCGCCCACTCGGCTGAGCTTGCGCGCATAGTCGCGGTCTGGCGCAAAGTCCTCGGGACGGACATCGGCCAGGGTCTCCTGCAGAGACGCCATTTGCAGCAAGGCGTTCACGGACCCCTGCTCCGCTGCCCGCTGGAACAGCTCCAGTGCGCCGAAGGCGTCAGTCAGGCGGGTGCGGGCCGCGAGTTCGTGGGTAGCGCCCATGTCGTTGTCCCGACTCATGACATCTAGCGTGGCTTCGTCCAGCGATGCGTAGTAGTCGCGCAGCGAGGAATCCGGATTGATTCCCAGCAGCGGGTTGGCGCCGAAGAATCCGCGCGCTTCGTACCATTGTCGGGTCGCGTCGATTGCCGCATCGGCGTCCAGGCCCAGCGAGTCGAGCAATGCGCCCAGGGTGGCGGGGCCGTCGACAATGGGCAACGCTGACGCCATTGTTTCCTGCGTGGCTACGACTCGCGTAGAGCCTGCGGTGGCGGCTCGCGGCGCGGCGTCCCGGGCAGGCGGCGTCACGGCTTCCAGGCCCGAATTGCCGAATTGGCGCACGACGTAAAGCAGCACGCCGAGCAGCGCGGTGGAAAGCAATATCGATATGTTGGTGCGGTCCACGGGTTGAGCCTGTCAGGCGTGCACGTGGCGATACCTCGCGGCGGCGTGGTTCAGGTTTACCATCGCAAGGAGCAGCAGCGCCGCAACGCCGTTGTGGGCCGTTGCCAGGCTCAGCGGCAGGCCGAGCCAGACGATGCTGAGGCCCAGTAACACCTGCGCCGACAGTGCGAGTGCGACCAGCGCGCCGGCCATGCCCAGTGGTCCGCCGCGGCGCAGGAAGCTCACCGCCAGGAATCCCAGCACCAGCGTCGTGATGCCGGCACCGAGCCTGTGCACGTAGTGGATGGCCACTCGCGCGGGCGCATCCAGCACGCCGAACTCATAGTCCACACCCAGCCCGCGCCACATCACGAAGCCTTCGGCGAAGTCGGCATCTGCAGGCCACCACTCTCCGCCGCAGGTTGGCAAGTCGGGACAGGCCAGCGCCGCGTAATTGGAGCTGGTCCAGCCGCCGAGCGAGATCTGACAGACCAGCACCACCAGCCCGGCAACGGCGAACGGCGCGGCGCGTGGTGAACTGCCCCCGGCATTGCGTCGCCGGTGATCGAGAATCAGCCAGAACAGCAGGGCGGTCGTCGTCAGGCCGCCGAGCAGGTGCGCCATCACGATCAGGGGTTTCAACAACAGCGTCACGGTCCACATGCCGAGCAGGCCCTGGAAGATTACGGTGGCGAGCAGGATCAGCGGCAGCGTCACGGGTTGCTGAGGGTCGCGCCGGTTCCACCAGGCCAGCCCTGCGACGCCCATGATGAGCATGCCCAGCGTCGTGGCGAGGTACCGGTGAATCATTTCCCGCCAGGCCTTGCCGGCGTCCAGCTCGCGTTCCGGAAAAGCCTCCTGAGCCTCGGCCCGCGCCGCCGCGTCGCCGGGCAGTACCAGCTCGCCGTAGCAGCCCGGCCAGTCCGGACAGCCGAGGCCGGCGTCGCTGAGCCGCACCCAGGCGCCGAGCATTACTACGCACAGGGCGACCAGGCAGGCCGTGTAACAAAGTCTGACGTACCAGCTATACATCAGCCGATCTGGGACACGCGCAGCAGTTTTTTCATGTCGGTGTGCATGTCACGCATGCCGAGATCCGCCGGGAAGCGCATCATCAGGTTGCCCAGGGGATCTACAACGAATATGGAGACCTGGCTACGCGCGTCGAAGCGGCTGAGTATATCCGCGCCGACGCTGGAGTTACGATTCACGATCAGCAGGTTGGGATGTTCGGCCATCACGAAGTGCAGATCCGGCTCGCCGCCTTCCACGATCCAGACCCGCTGCACGCGATCGCTGTCGCGGCCCAGGGCGAGGCGCAGCTGCCGCGTTTCGTAGAGTGCCTTTTGACAGGCGTCGCCGCAATCGCCGGGTGCCACGATGATCAGCGACCACAAGTCACGTAACCGGGCCTCGCCGTCGCTCCGCAACGGATTGTCCGGCAATTCCAGCGGGGGCGAGATCAGCTCGCCGTGTACTGCCTGTTCCGCCGGCCGCCAGGCGCTGCCGTAGTACAACCAGAAGGCCAGGGCGACGGGGCCGAGGAACAGCAAGGCGATCCCGATGAGTTGCAGCCGGCCTTTCGATTGCTTGTCCATCCTCTTGTATAGCTCAGTTGCGTTGCTTGAGATTCAGCACCAGGTAGATGACCGTAACCGCTGCGGCAAAGGCGAACCACTGCACAGCATAGCCGAGGTGCATGTCCGGCCCGCTCACGCCCGGGCGCCAGTCCCGCGCGTAGCCGGATCCCGCGGCCGGGTCCAGCAGCACCTGGTAGTTGCGAACCGGGTAGCCGAGGTGGTCGGCAATATCTGCGGCGGACGGAAACAGCAGTCGCCGCGGCCACGGCGCGGCCGGGTCCGCTGGTGCCGGGGCCAGGCGGAGGCCCGGGCGCGGCAGCCGGTCCAGTCGTCCCAGGACTTCGCGGTCGGCCGCCGACACCGCCACATCCGGCAGACGGCTGCGGTCGGGATCTGCGGCAATCCAGCCGCGGTTCACCAGCACGTTGCCACCGTCGGTCCTGAGGGGCGTCAGCACCAGGTAGCCCGGCTGGCCGTTACGGACGATGTTGTCCAGCAAAATCTGGCGCCCGGCATCAAATTTTCCGTTGAGGGTAACGGGTTGATAACGCGCGCCGGCTGCTTCAGCGTCGCTTGGCGCGCCGCTCACTGGATCTATCGAGGTGCTGCGGTCGAACTCAAGAAACATGGCCGCTTTCTGGGCCCTGCGATCCAGTTGCCAGAAGCCCGCGCTCGCAAACAGCGCGCACGCTGCCAGCAGCAGCAACGTGGCCCAGAGTGGGGGCTGGAATGTTAGTCTGAAAGTCACTCGGAATTTGCGGATATTCAGTCGGTGAAGTTTGTCGTTATTCTGTTGTTTCTTGCGATCATCGGCAGCCTCGGTTCCGGGCTGTTCTACCTGGTCAAGGGCAAGGACAAAAAAAAGGGCATGGTCAACGCGCTGACGCTGCGGATCGA
>CAMYJV010000001.1:53384-89398 GCA_947258805.1 uncultured Gammaproteobacteria bacterium
GGCCTCGGGCCTCAGAGCCAGTAGACGAAGATAAACAGGCCGAGCCAGACCACGTCCACGAAGTGCCAGTACCAGGCCACCGCCTCGAAGGCAAAGTGGTGTTGCGCGGTGAAGTGACCGCGCAGGCAGCGCAGCCAGATCACGAACAGCATGATCGCGCCAATGGTCACGTGCATGCCGTGGAATCCGGTGAGCATGAAAAACGTCGAGCCGTAGATGCCGCTGTCCAGGGTCAGGTTCAACTCCTGGTAGGCATGGATGTACTCATAGGCCTGAAAGCCCATGAAAATGAACCCGAGCAACCAAGTCAGTGCGAGGAACAGGGTCAGCACGCCGCGGTGATTCTCTTTCAGCGCGTGATGCGCGACCGTAATGGTCATGCCACTGGTCAGGAGGATGGCGGTATTCAGTGCCGGAATGCCCCACGCACCCATGGTCTCGAATTCACCGCCAACGTCGGCCGGACCGTTTGTTGGCCAGGCATTTTCAAAGCCCGGCCACAGAAACAGGTTGGTGAAGAAATTATTGCCTTCACCCCCCAGCCACGGCAACGCGATTTGCCGCGCGTAGAACAGTGCGCCGAAGAACACGGCGAAAAACATGACTTCGGAAAAAATGAACCACATCATGCCGATGCGAAACGACGTGTCCACCTGGTCGTTGAAGGTGCCCGCTTCGCTTTCGCCGATGACTTCACCGAACCACAGGAACATCATGGCGAGCACGATGGCTAGGCCGGCAATCACTGCCCAGGTGGCGTCACCGCCATTCAGCCCGATGGACACGCCGAGAAATAGCGTGAATAGCCCGGCCGACATCAGGATGGGCCACCGGGTGCCGTGGGGGATGTAGTATTTGTCCTGGGCGTGTGCCATGTCTCTATTCCCGTTAACTTAACGACGCCCCGTCAGTTCGCGGCGATTTGCTGGTTGATGAAGAAAGTATAGGACAGCGTGACCCGGTCGATGTGCGCAGGCAGATCCGGATCGACGAGGAAAGTCAGGCCCATGTCGCGGCCTTCTGCCGGTGCAAATTCCTGGGCCTGAAAGCAAAAGCATTCGGTCTTCTTGAAATACTTGTTGGCCTGCCCGGGCGCAACGCTGGGGACGGCCTGGCCGGTAATCTGCCGGTCGGTCAGGTTCCGTGCGAAATACGTGGTGTCGTAGAGTTTGCCCGGCACTACTTCCATGCTGGCCACCTCGGGACGAAATTCCCAGGGTGCCTGTTGATTGCGGGTCGCGACAAATTCCACCGTGACCAGCCGGTCGCTCGCCGGGTTTTCCGTGACCGTCGCCGCGGTGGGCGTGCCGGTGCGGCTGCCGATACCGGTGACCTGGCAAAACACGTCGTACAACGGCACCAGGAGGAAGCCGAAGCCGAACATGGCCGCAGCCATGAGCACCAGTTTGCCGGCCAGCAGACGGTGGTTCGCGTTCACGAATTCATTACGCCCATTGCGATAAAGCCGATGTAGAAGGCGAGGGCGACCAGTCCCAGCGCCACGGCCGTTCGCCGCGCGCGGCGCCGGCGTTCGTCTTCGTTCAAGACTTCAGACACATCTGCCACCTAGCGGACCGTCGGCGCTTCTTCGAAGGTGTGGTAGGGCGCGGGCGACGGCACCGTCCATTCCAGGCCGTCGGCACCCTCCCAGACCTGCGCCGTAGCCTTCTCGCCGCCGCGTACGCACTGGATCACGATGTACACGAGCAACAGCTGTGAGAAACCGAAGCCGAAGGCGCCAACGCTCGAGATCGCGTTGAAGTCGGCAAACTGCGTGGCGTAATCCGGAATCCGCCGCGGCATGCCGGCCAGACCCACGAAGTGCTGCGGGAAGAAAGTCAGGTTTACGAAGATTGCCGACAGCCAGAAGTGCACCTTGCCGAGGGTCTCGTTGTACATGTGCCCGGTCCACTTCGGCAGCCAGAAATACGCGCCGGCGATGGCGCCGAACAGCGCGCCCGGGACCAGCACGTAGTGGAAGTGTGCTACGACAAAGTACGAGTCGTGGTACTGGAAGTCAGCAGGCGCGATGGCGAGCATCAGCCCGGAGAAACCGCCAATTGTGAACAGGAACAGGAAGGCCAGTGCAAACAGCATCGGCGTCTCAAAGCTCAGGGAGCCGCGCCACATGGTTGCGGTCCAGTTGAAGACCTTCACGCCCGTGGGCACCGCGATCAGCATCGTCGACAACATGAAAAAGAGCTGTCCGGCCAGCGGCATGCCTACTGTGAACATGTGGTGGGCCCAGACGATGAAAGACAGGAAGGCGATACTCGCCGTTGCGTAGACCATCGAGTCGTGCCCGAACAGCGGCTTGCGCGAGAAGGTCGGGATGATCTGCGACACGATACCGAAGGCCGGCAGGATGATGATGTAGACCTCGGGATGCCCGAAGAACCAGAAGATGTGCTGGAACAGCACCGGATCACCGCCACCGGCGGCCTGGAAGAAACTGGTGGCGAAGAAGCCGTCCGTCAGCAGCATCGTGACGCCACCGGCCAGCACCGGCATGACTGCAATCAGCAGGTAGGCCGTTATCAACCAGGTCCACACGAACAGCGGCATCTTCAACAGCGACATGCCGGGCGCGCGCATGTTCATGATGGTGACGATGATGTTGATCGCGCCCATGATCGACGAGATGCCCAGCAGGTGCACCGAGAAGATGGCGAAGGGCAACGCGTTCCCTGTCTGCAGGACCAGCGGCGGGTAGAGTGTCCAGCCGGAAGCCGGGCCTCCCCCCTCCATGAACAGGGTGGACAGCAGCATGGTGCCGGCAAAGGGCAGAATCCAGAACGACCAGTTGTTCAGGCGCGGCAAGGCCATGTCGGGTGCGCCGATCATCATGGGCACCATCCAGTTCGCAAAGCCGACAAAGGCCGGCATGATCATGCCGAAGACCATGATCAGTGCATGCATCGTGGTCATCTGGTTGAAGAAGTCCGGATTCACGAACTGCAGGCCGGGCTGGAACAGCTCGGCGCGGATGACCAGGCTCATGGCGCCGCCAACGAAAAGCATCGCCAGCGCGAAGAACAGGTACAGCGTTCCGATGTCCTTGTGGTTGGTGGTCGTAATCCACCGCATGATGCCCCTGGCGGGCCCATGATCGTCGTGGTGATGCTCGTCGTGCGTGGTCGTTGCGCTGCTCATCAATCGTGCTCCATGCCTTCTGCTGGCCCACCCTGGGGCCTTCTTAAATAATTCTCTGAATGCCTACTGCGTTATCGTCGCGCTGGCCACCACTTCGCCGCCCTGCTCTGCGGCGAGCCACACAGCGAACTCTTTCTTCGGCAATACTTCAACGACCACCGGCATGAAGCCGTGATCTTTGCCGCAGAGCTCCGCGCACTGACCGCGATAGACGCCGGGATCGTTCACTTTGAACCAGCCTTCGTTGATGAAGCCCGGGATCGCGTCTTTCTTCACAGCAAAGTCGGGCATCCACCACGCGTGCAGCACGTCGTTGGACGTGATCAGGTAACGAATCTTGGTGTCGGCCGGCACGACGAGGGGACGGTCTACGTCGAGCAGGTAGTTGTCTTCCTGGAAAGGATCGATGCCGGAACGCAGCTGGCGGGTTCTGTTGCTGCCGGCGGCGAGAGTGCTGTAGAAACTGACATCCTCGCCAACATACTCATACTGCCACTTCCACTGGTAGCCGGTAATCTTCACGGTCATTTCAGTGTCGCGGGTGTCTTCGATCTCCACCAGGACCTGGGCGGCGGGCACGGCCATGGCCACCAGGATCAGCACCGGCACTATCGTCCAGACGATTTCCGCAGTGGTGCTGTGAGAGAAAGTCGCCGGGACGGCGCCTTTGCTCTTTCGGAATGCGACGAGGCAATAAATCATCGCGCCGAAGACGCCCACTGCGATGACGACGCAAACCCAGAAAATCAGCATGTGCAGGTCGAAGACCTTCTGGCTGACGTCGGTCACGCCGACGGGCATGTTCACTTCCCAGGCCGCGTTGGCAGAGCCGGCGGCTAGCAGGACGCCCGCCAGGGTAAGGAAGATTCGGGTGATGGTGTTGTTCTGCACTGTTCTACTCATGCTCTCAAGTCAGAATTCCGGGCCCCGGCTGACTGTGCCATCCGCTGCCACTGTGTCCCGCCCGGGCAATCCCGGGATGATCTCTGCCAGCCGCTCGCCGAGGCTGGTGCGTTCGCTGTCTGTCAAAAAGCCGCCGACTTCAACCGCACGCCCCTTCGACCGCAGCAACAGCCGGCGAGGCCAGGTGGCCGTGCGCGCGTCGACGAGTTCCACCCGGGTCCACGGGCGGGCGAACTCAAACTCGTGCTCACCCTTGCGACCCGTCTTTCTCACCAGCACGCGGCTTTCGTCGACTTGTATCAGTTCGCGTCGTTGCCCCTCGCGGAGGCTCCAGCGCAACGCGGCACCGAGGGCCAGCAACTCCAGCCCGGCAAAGGGCAGGATCGGCCAGTACCCAGCGAGGGTGAAACCCACGGCTACGGTCATGGAAACGGTCACGATGCCGAGGTAGAAGACCAAGGCTGAAGTCTTCGTCAGTGAGCAGTTGGGGCTCAGTTCAAAGCGATGCACGTTTCTGTGTCTCAACAGGCCCCTTTTTCCCTTTGGCTGCCTCCCTTCAAAAGCCGCGCGATATTACTGGATGGCCCCCGACCATGCAATCGCGACAATCCCCTAATCGGAACAATTTGTTTATATATTACAAGAGCTTGTGTCAGCTTCTCCTCCGCCTGATTGCGTCGAGGGGGATGCTCGTCTCCACGCTGTCGCGGTCGGGATAATTTGCCGCCCCCCAGGCCTGCCCGTAGATCACCTCCACAGTCAGTGCCAGGCGCCCGTCGGCGTCCCGGCGGCGATCCGTAGCCGCGCGAAACCGCTGCCCGGTGCGCCGGCTGGTCAGGCCGACATTGCGACCCGCGGTGCGGTTGATGGAGCCCACCGCGCGCAGATCGGCCCGCAGCGCACTGACATCGTCATAGCTGACCCGCAGGGTTTCGCGGTCGAGCACCGGTTCTGCCAGCCCGGCCCGGACCACGAGGTCGCCGAGGTCATGCATGTCAGGAAAGCGGACGACATGGGTATGTTCATCGGCCTCCGCCCAGGCCTCGCGAAGCTCAACCAGGGTGTCGGGGCCGAAGGTACTGAACAGGCAAAGCCCCGGTTCGCGCAGCACGCGGCGGATTTCCGCCAGCACCGGCACCGGGTCGTGGCAATAGGCGAGCAGCAGATTGCAGAACACCAGGTCGATGCTCTGGTCCGCCAGCGGCAGCCGGCGAGCATCGCCGCAGACCCGCAGCGCCTGGCCGGCGCCGGCGGCCAGCAGCATTTCCGGCGCGTGATCGATACCGAGAACTTGTGAACCCGGGAAGCGGGCTGCCAGCGCGGCGAAAGCACCGCCTGTGCCGGCGCCCAGGTCGGTCACCACGCGCGGCTCCAGCCGGGCAAAGTCCAGGCGCGACAGTAATTCCTCGCGCAGCCGCCGATGCAGGAAATCTGCGCTGGCAAGCGTCGGCGCGGCGCGGCGGTGCAAGCGCCGCAACTCGTTCTGCGGAACTTCTGCCACGGCCGTCAGCCGCTGGCCTTCCTCTGCGCCGATGTCGCCCCCGCAGGAGCTTCCGGGCGCATGCCCAGCCGCGTCAGCAGTTCGAGGTCTTCATTACCGGAAGGGTTCGGCGTGGTGAGCAGCTTGTCGCCGTAGAAAATGGAATTGGCGCCGGCCAGAAAGCACAGGGCCTGCAGTTCGTCACTCATGTCGGTGCGTCCTGCTGACAGGCGCACGTGGGCAGCGGGCATCAGGATGCGGGCGATCGCAATAACCCGGACGAAGTCCAGCGGGTCGACGTCTTGTGCGTTGGCCAGCGGGGTGCCCGGTACTTTAACCAGCTGGTTGATCGGCACGCTGCCCGGGTGTTCCGGCAGGGTGGCCAGCGTGTGCAGCATTGCGGCCCAGTCGCTGCGCGACTCGCCCATGCCGAGGATGCCTCCACAGCAGACTTTCAGCCCCGCATCGCGGACTGCCTGCAGTGTATCCAGCCGGTCGCGGTAGGTGCGAGTGGTGATGATTTCGGGGTAGAAATTCTCCGACGTATCGAGATTGTGGTTGTAGTAATCGAGGCCGGCGTCGCGAAGACTGGCCGCTTGCTCATGGTCCAGCATGCCCAGCGTGGCGCAGGTTTCGAGCCCCTCTTCGGCCACCGCCCGGATCATGGCGGCCATGCGCTCGAGCTGCCGCGGCTTTGGACTGCGCCAGGCCGCGCCCATGCAAAACCGGGTTGCCCCGTTGGCCCGGGCCGCGCGGGCCGCGGCGACTACGGCTTCCAACGGCGCCATGTGTTCACCGTCTACGCCCGTCTCGTAGTGAGCACTTTGTGGGCAATAGGCGCAGTCTTCCGGGCAGGCGCCGGTCTTCACGCTCATCAGCGTGCTGATCTGTACCTCGGCTGGATCAAAGTGCTGCCGGTGCACGGACTGGGCCCGGAACAGCAGTTGGCTGAACGGCAAAGCGAACAGCGAATCGATCTCGTCGCGCGTCCAGTCGGTGCGAATCGGGGCGGCTGTCTGGGTGTTCCACGCGGTCATATTTGTCGTCCGTCGGCTAAGTTTTGGCGCTGGCCGGAGCCAATCCGGCTGCTGCAGTATTGAAATGCACCCCGACGCTGTCAACCGGAAGTGCTTGACCAAGTTGACAATTGGCTGACCCGTTTCGTCCCCGCCCGCTGCGTGCTGTGTGGACTAAACCCGGCCACCGGCATGCTCTGCGCCGGCTGCAGCGCCGACTTGCCGTGGATCCTGTCGGGCTGCAGCCGCTGCAGCGCGCCGCTGCCGGCCGGCGCGCCGGCAGGGGCTTGTGCCGGTTGCGACCTGGTGCTCCGCGGGATCGACCGGGTGCGGGCCGCGCTGGTTTATGAGTTCCCGGTAGACAGCCTGGTGGCTGCTGCCAAGTTCCGCGGGCGCGTGGAATGCGCGCGGGTGCTCGGCGACCTGCTGGCCCGCAGCCTGACCCGCGACGCCAAGGGAGTGCCCTGCTGCGATCTCGTAGTGCCGGTGCCCCTGCACCCGGATCGTTTCGGGCGGCGCGGCTATAACCAGGCATTGATCATCGGCCGCGCTGCGGGCCGGGCGACAGCGTCGGGGCTGGACACAAAGGTCTGCGCGCGGCGGTTGAATACGCCACCGCAATCCGGGATGGCCGGCGGCGCGCGGCGCGCTAATGTTCGCGGTGCCTTCGCCGCGCGACGTGACCTGGCGGGACTGACGATCGCCCTGGTCGACGATGTGAGCACAACAGGGCACACGGTCAGTGCGCTGGCCGTTGCGCTGCGCCGGGCCGGCGCGGCAGGTGTCGAGGTCTGATGCGCGGCACGGTTAGTGGCCGCTCAGGCGCCGTCGCGGCTGTAGTCGGGCAGGGTGCCTGCCCACGCCGTCGCGCCCACGTGCCGGTTCGCTAGAAAAGCCTGGAAGCAGCGCTCGGGGTCGCGGTCGTTCACGCTGATGCGCTGTTGGAGAAACAGCGCTGCGACAATTCCCACCGCCCCGTAGTACCAGGCACCCATGTCGGCGGCCTGGCCGATCAGCGCCAGCGCGAGCAACATCGTGACCTGCAACAGGCCGATGCAGAACAGATCGGCACTGCCGAACAGGATGGCCGTGGACTTCACACCGATGACCTCGTCGCCGGCACGGTCGGCCATGGCGTAGAAGGTGTCGTAGATCACTGCCCAGACTACCGCCGTGAGCCACATCAGCCAGGCGAGTCGCGGCACTGCGCCGGTTTGCGCGGCAAAAGCCATCGGCACGCCCCAGCCGAAAGCCGCGCCGAGGATCAGCTGGGGCGCGACGAAAAAGCGCTTTGTAAAGGGATAAATAATCGTCAGCGCGGCGCCGGCCACTGCCAGCCAGCCCGCCAGGCTGTTGAGGGTCAGCAACAGCGCAATGGCCAGCAGGCCCAGCGCCAGGAATAACACCAGCGCTTCGGCGGGTGCCACTTCGCCGGTTGCGAGCGGCCGGTTGCGCGTGCGGGCAACGTGGGGGTCGAGTTTGCGGTCGGCAAAGTCGTTGATGACGCAACCGGCGCTGCGCATCACGATGACGCCGAGGACAAAGACCAGGAAGATTTGCGGGTCCGGCCGGCCGTCGCCGGCGATCCACAGCGCCCAGAGCGTTGGCCACAGCAACAGCCATGTGCCGATGGGCCGATCGAGGCGCATCAGCCGGGCATACAGGCCCAGCTGGCGGCGCAGTTCAGCGGCGAAGCGATTCGAGGCGCTGGTAGTGGCCATGCTCGTGCGTCGTTGCATCAGGCGCAGAGCATACCGGTTGTTCAGACCTTGCCGAAGCGGTGGGCGCCGCCGATCCAGCGGTTGAGCAGCGCGTCCACCGCGGCGGGCGATGTCTCGAGCAACTGCCGGCCGATGGACTGGACTTGCACAGCCAGGTCGGCATCACGAATCAGGTCCGCCACGCGCAGCTGCATCAGCCCTGTCTGCCGCGTGCCGAGCACCTCGCCCGGGCCGCGCAGCTCGAGGTCTTTGCGCGCCAGTTCGAAGCCGTCGCTGACCCGGCGCATGGTGTCCAGCCGCTCTCGCGCCAGCCGCGACAGCGGCTGGCGATAAAGCAGCACGCAGGCACTGGCGGCATCGCCCCGGCCCACCCGGCCGCGCAACTGGTGCAACTGGGACAGGCCCATGCGCTCGGCATTTTCGATGATCATCAATGACGCCTCGGGCACGTCTACCCCCACCTCGATGACCGTGGTGGCAACCAGCACGCGCAGCTTGCCCGCCGCGAAAGCTTTCATCGTGCGATCTTTCTGCTCCGGTTTCATGCGTCCGTGCACCAGCCCCACCGGAATGTCTCCGAGGGCTTCGCTGAGCAGCTTATGTGTTGACTCTACCGCCTGCGATTCGATGACCTCGGAGTCTTCGATCAGCGGACAGACCCAGTATGCGCGACGGCCGGCGCCACAGGCTTCGCGCACGCGCGCCACGACGTCACCGCGGCGCTCCTCTGCCAGGGCCACCGTCTGCACGGGTTGGCGGCCGGGCGGCAGTTCGCGAATCGCCGACACGTCGAGATCCGCGTACAACGTCATGGCCAGGGTGCGGGGGATGGGCGTGGCGGTCATGACCAGCTGGTGCGGGCGCAGGTCGCCGCTGCGGCCTTTTTCCATCAACTCCAGGCGCTGGTGCACGCCGAAGCGATGTTGTTCGTCGACGATCACCAGGCCGAGGCCTTGATAGTCCACGCCCTGCTGAAACAGCGCGTGCGTGCCGACCACGACCTGTGCAGTGCCGTCTGCCAGTTCCTGCAGCATGCGGTTGCGCGCTTTGCCGCGCAGGCTGCCCGCGAGCCAGCCGACGCGGATGCCGAGAGGGTCGAACCAGCGGAAGAAACTTTCGCGATGCTGTTCGGCCAGCAGTTCCGTCGGTGCCATCACCGCGACCTGCTGGCCCGCGGCCACTGCGGTCAGCGCAGCAGCGGCAGCTACCACGGTCTTGCCGCAGCCCACGTCACCCTGCACCAGGCGCATCATCGGATGCGGCTGCGCCATGTCCCGATCGATTTCCGCAAGCGCCTGCCGCTGACCGCCGGTGAGTTCGAAGCCCAGGCCGGTGAAAAACCTGGTGCGCAGTTCCGGGTCACCGTGCACCGGAGTGGCGCGTTCGTGCCTGGCTCGCTCGCGCAGCTGCCTGAGACTCAGGTGATGGGCCAGCAGCTCTTCCAGCGCGAGACGGCGCTGGCAGGGATGCCTGCCGGTGGCGAGTTCGGCGAGATCCGCGCCGGTCGGCGGCTGGTGCAGATAGGCCAGGGCCTCATCGAGAGCCGGCAGGCCGCAATCTGCCAGTAGCTCATCCGGCAGCCAGTCTTCTACCTGCCGCAGCCAGCGATCCAATGCCTGTTGCACCAGCCCGCGCAGGCGAGGCTGCTGCAGGCCCTCTGTTGCCGGGTAGATGGGTGTCAGCCGGTCTTCCAGTGCCGGGGTCTGGCCTGCCGCCAGGAGCCGGTACTCCGGGTGGATCATTTCCGGCCCGGCGGGTCCCGGCCGCACCGTGCCGTAGGCGCGCAATTTCTTGCCCCGCTGCAAAGCATTTTGTTGTGCGCGCGAGAAATAGAAAAAGCGCAACGTCAGCTGGCCCGTGCCGTCGCTGACCCGGCACAACAGGCTGCGACGGCGCCGGTATACGACTTCGGTGAGCGCCACCTCGGCTTCGATGACGGCGGCCTGGCCGGCCCGCAGCGAGCCCACCGGCGTGATGCGCGTGCGGTCTTCGTAGCGTTGCGGCAGCAGAAACAGCAGATCTTCAGGACGCTGGATATTCAGCCGAGCCAGCTTCCCGGCGAGCGCCGGGCCGACGCCCCGCAGGGCGGTTAGCGCGTCGTTGCTGGCTGCTGCGGCCTCAGAGGGCAACGATTGCATCCGCCTCTACCGCCACGCCGCGAGGCAGGGCAGCAACCTGCATGGCGGCGCGTGCCGGGTAGGGCGTCTGCAGGTAGTCCGTCATGATTTCGTTCACGGCGCTGAAGTGGGCAAGGTCCACCAGGTACACGTTGATCTTGACCGCGTCGTTGAGACTCGCACCGGCCGCTCCGGCAACGGCGGCGAGGTTGTCGAAGACCTGCCGGATCTGCGCCCGGATGTCGCCGTTCACCAGGTCGCCGGTGGCCGGATCCAGGGGAATCTGGCCCGAGATGTAAAGAGTCTCCCCGGCGCGGATGGCCTGGGAATAGGTGCCGATCGCGGCCGGAGCCGCATCTGTCTGGACAGCTTCGCGTTGCATGGATTCCTCAGGTGCAGGTGCGCGTCACCCGCAGCACCACGGGCATGTGCCGGATACTGCGAATCACGCGCGCAAGGTGGACGCGATCTTTGACGAGAATCGAAAAGCGCAGGTCGGCCGTGTCGCCTTCGCGTTCTTCCACCGAAACCTGTTCGATATTGCAGTCGGAGTCACCGATTTGCGCGGCGATTTCTGCCAGTGCGCCCGGCCGGTTCGTGACTTCGACCCGGATCTCCACGGGAAATTCTCGCGCGACGTCCGTTTCCCAGTTCACCGCAATCCATTTCTGTGGCTGCTTGCGGAATTCACCGAGGTTGCCGCACACGTTGCGATGGATGACAACGCCGCGACCGGCGCTGAGGTAGCCCATGATTGGATCGCCTGGTATCGGGTGACAGCAGCGACCGTAGCTCAGCACCATGCCTTCGGTACCGGCAATAACGATGGGTGTGCGCCCGGAGCCGTCTTCTTCCGCGGCTTGCGGGCTTTCCAGCAGCGCTTTGGCCACCAGCGGCGCGAGCCGTTCGCCGAGCCCGAGCTGTTCGAAGAGTTCGTTGGTGTTGTTCAGCCCGAATTCTTCCAGCACTGCGGCCATCGTGGCGCGCGAGGTCTTGCGCAGGGATGTGCCGGCATCGCGCAGTGCCTGTTCCAGCAAGCGCCGGCCGAGTTCGCGGGCGTCGCCAAAACGCAAGTTCTTCAGGTACTGCCGAATGCTGGCACGGGCCTTGGCGGTGGTAACGAAGTTGACCCAGCGCGGGTTTGGATGCGCGCCGGAAGCCGTAATGATTTCGACGGTCTGGCCACTTTCCAGCTGCGTGCGCAGAGGCACCAGGCGCCTTTCGATCTTGGCCGCCACGCAGCGGTTGCCCACGCCGGTATGTACGGCGTAGGCGAAGTCGACGCAGGTGGCCCCGCGCGGCAGCCGCATGATGTCGCCCTTGGGCGTGAATACGTAGACCTTGTCAGGGAACAGGTCGACCTTTACCTGTTCCAGGAATTCTTCGGAGTTGGCGGCCAGCTCCATCTCGGTGATGTTCGTCAGCCACTCGCGGGCACGCATCTGCGGCGGGATGGCGCGTTTGTCCGTCGCCTTGTACTGCCAGTGAGCGGCCACGCCGCGTTCCGCAATCCGGTCCATCTCTTCGGTCCGTATCTGCACCTCGAGCGGAATGCCGTTCGGGCCAAACAGCGTGGTATGCAATGACTGGTAGCCGTTGACGCGCGGGATAGCGATGTAGTCCTTGAAGCGGCCTGGCATGGGTTTGTACAAGGCATGCGCCAGGCCCAGCGCCCGGTAGCAGTTATCCGTGCTGTCGACGATTATCCTGAAGCCGAATACGTCGGCGATCTCGCTGAGGGAGCGCTGCTTTGTCGCCATCTTGCGATAGATGCTGTACAGGTTCTTCTGCCGGCCTCGCACCGTCGCCTGAATGCCGGAATCCGACAAAGCGGCTTCCAGTCGCGCCGACGTGCGCCGCACGATCTGGCGCTGGTTGCCCTGGGCCCGGCGCACCGAACGCTCGAGCACCTTGTGGCGGAATGGATAGTGGTAGCGAAACCCGAGTTCTTCCAGTTCGGTCTTCATCGTGTACACGCCGAGCCGGTTGGCGATGGGCGCGTAAATCTCAAGGGTCTCGCGGGCGATGCGGGTCTGCTTGGCCGCCGGTAGCGCTTCCAGCGTCTGCATGTTGTGCTGGCGATCGGCGAGTTTCAGCAAGATCACCCGGATGTCCTGGACCATGGCCAGCATCATCTTGCGGAAGCTCTCGGTTTGCGCTTCGGCTCGGCTGTCGAAGTGCAGTTTGTCGAGCTTGCTGACGCCGTCGACCAGGTCGGCGATTTCCTCACCGAATTCCGCTTCCAGCTGCTCCTTGCCGGTGGGCGTGTCCTCGAGCAGGTCGTGCATCAGGGCCGCGGCAATCGTCTGATAGTCCAGGTGCAGGTCGGCAAGAATGCCGGCCACGGCGACGGGGTGGGTGATGTAGGCCTCGCCAGAGTACCGGCGCTGACCTTCGTGGGCCTGCGCGGCCACTTCATAGGCGCGCCCGACCGCGTCCAGCTGGTCCTGGGTGAGGTAGTCGAGCTTGCCGAGCAGCCGTTTGAAGCCTGTGCCCCGGCGGGTGGTCGGCAGACGGCTCAGGATGGCCGCGGCGTAGTCCATGCCCCGATTCTAGCTCAGGGCGATGCCTGGCCCCGGCAGGGCCGGATCGTGCCGCAGCGCGTCAGTCGTCGAGACTGTCCATGCGCGGCATCGGGGTGCTGGCCAGGATCTCTTCGGCCTGGTCGGCGCTCAGGAGTTCTTCGGCCGGAACCTCGACGTCATCGAGAATATCCCGGTCCACCAGCCCCTCGGCCACTTCCCGCAGGTGGCCAGGCGCCGGGCGCGTTTGGCGGCAACCATGACGAGGTCGAACAGGTTGTCGACGTTCTTTAGGCAGTCTTCTACGGTAATTCGGGCCATGGAGCCAGCACCAGCGGAAACGGGCGCGTAGCCTACCGTCTTCGGCTCAGGCCCGCAATGCCGCGGGTCACCCGGCGGACTCCAGCATCGCAAGAATGCGGGCGCGTTGCGCCGGGGTATCCGTGGCGCAGGCCTCGCCCCGCCCGTCCAGGACACTGCACAGATCCGCCACCGCCTCGTCGAGATCATCGTTGATGATCGCGTAATCGAATTCGGGCCAGTGTGACAGGTCACCGACGGCTTCGCCCAGGCGGCGCGTGATGACTGCCTCGCTGTCGGTCTGACGGCCGCGCAGGCGGCGCTCCAGCTCGGCCAGTGAAGGCGGCAGGACGAACACGGTGACGCACTCCGGCAGGTTGGCGCGAACCTGCTGTGCGCCCTGCCAGTCGATCTCCAGCAGCACGTCGTGACCGGCCGCCAGCTGTCTTTGCACCTGGGCGCGGCTGGTGCCGTAGCTGTTGCCGAATACCCTGGCGTGCTCGAGGAATTCCCCTGCCCGGCGCATGGCCGCGAAAGCGTCTTCGTCCACGAAGAAGTAGTCGCGCTGGTGCACTTCGCCGGTGCGCTGCGGCCGGGTCGTGTAGGAGACGGAGAAACGTAGGTCCGGACGGCGCTCCACGAGCGCTTTCACCAACGTGGTCTTGCCGGCGCCCGACGGCGCCGAAATGACATAAAGCCTGCCCAACGCTGCACCGCGGTCACCCATCCGGTCGAATACTAATTGAGCCGACCCGACAATACCCGTGCCGACAATCCGGATGTGCTAAACGCACGAATATTCAGTTATGAACAAGTTACAACACAACTTACGCAAACTCTTGAGCGTCGCGGCACTGGTTGCTGGAGCCGCGGTTTTCAATGGCTATGGGACGGAATCAGGCGACATCATTGAGCTGGAAGCGAATGCCTCCAAGAAAGCCGTCCGGGCCGTGCTCGGCGCGCCCACCATCTGGCGGGGCGTCGTCCGCAATGACTACGGCCAGCTTGTGGAGGTCTGGGAGTACTGGGATCGTGGGGCCGAAGGGGCCAGCCGCTGGTCATATTTTGTCGGGGACAAATTGGTGCAGCTCGCTGCGGCTGGCGACTGGTCAGAAGAGCGCCAGCGCATTACTTCGACCCGGTTCAGCGTGGCTTAGAATCGCAGAGGAAGATGAGCTTCTGCACCTCGCCACCTT
This sequence comes from uncultured Gammaproteobacteria bacterium, assembly GCA_947258805.1. The sequence goes on from CAMYJV010000001.1 coordinate 67,793, forward strand.
CCCGGCTATGGCTGCGGTCGGTGCGGAAAGAGCCGGCTTCTAAGCTTGTGAATTGACCGGGCGCCGCTTCATTAAACCAAGCACCCCGAAAGCAGACGCCAACAGCCAGGCGGACGCGGGAATGGGCACGATCGATGATCGGATATAGGCGAATCCGCCGCCCCCACCTTGAGTGCCGACTGACCATTCAGTGAAGGTGATATCGAGATAAATGTCGTCGCTGATCAGGTGCACCACCGCGGGCCTGTCAAGGATGCGATCGCCCACTTGCTGGAGGCCCAACGCCGATGTGAAGTCAGTGAAATTCAGAGACTCATGCTCTGCTGCGCTGATGCCGCTCACCGGGTTGCCGTTGGAGGCCTGGAAAGCCCACTCGGTGTCGACCGGGCTGATATAACCGAACTGCACGTGGCCCGCCTCCTGGGCGATGTTGAACAGGCCCTTATTGTTAGCGCGGGTGAGCCATACCAAGGCCGTAATTCGGTCCTGATTTTCGGCCAGCGTGAAGTCTGCAAAGGGTGCCTTGCGGAATTCGACCATCGGGCCCGTTCCCACGGTTGCAGCATTGGCCGCCGTGCCAGCTGCCGCCAGCAAGAAGACAGTAAGGACCGTCCCTCGAATATTAGTGACCATGAACATGACTTGCCTCTCTAGCATCGGAACGCCAGTTTTTTTGTTCTTGTGTTGAAGCCAATCAAAAAAAAACGCAGCCGCGCTTTCGCGCGGTGCGTCATCACAATCGATGGTAGACAGTTAGCAGCGGGTCTTCAAGAGTCCGGCCGGATTAAAACGCGGAATATGTCCAGTCGTTGTGCCGGCGTTTTCGATACCGACTAGGCCACCCGGCGTCGCCGCAGGAAACCAAGCAGTCCAAGCGCCGAACCCAGGAGCCAGGCAGCTGCCGGCACAGGTATCACAGACGTTCTCACATAGGTGAAAAAGCCACCTGCGTCACCACCTTTTCCCCACTCAGTAAAAAGGATATCGAAATAGATGTCTTCGCTGAGCAGGTGGACTACGCCGGGCGTCTCGAGGATGTTATCGCCGGCCCTTCTCTGGAGTGCGTTTTGCCAATCAGTGAAAATCAACGACTCGTAGTTCTCGGCGCTGACGCCACTGTCGGGGTTGCCGTTCAGGCCCTGAAACGCCCATTCCGTGCCGGCCGGGCTGGCACCGCTGCTCTGGAAGCTCGGTTCCTGTATGGGGTTGAATAGTCCTTCTACGCTACCGCGGGTCAGCGACACTGCTGTCGTCAGGCTGTCCTGGTTGGCTGCCAGCATGGGGTCTGCGAACGGATCCTTGCTGAACTCAACCACAGGGCCTGTCCACACGGTTACGGCGTTGGCCGCCGTGGCGAACGCCATGAGAATCAGGATTGCGATGGCCTTCCCACAAAGATTGATGACCGTAGTCATGGTTTACTCCCTTTATTACCGGAAGGCCGGTTTTCCTTATTGTTCTCGTGAAGCCGAACCAAAAAAAAACGCAGCCGCGCTTTCGCGCGGTGCGTCATCGGGGACCATATTAGACAATATCTAGGTCGACCTTCAAGTGCGGCGGCCGATGCCGGCGAAAGGTCTATCGCAGGTTAGAAAAACACAATAACTATCAGTTATTTGGGGGGATACAGCCGTTGCTGTGCGAGACAGGTCATAACGCACTATTCGGGGCTAATGGAGCACGTGTCGGAAATTCTGACGTCTTATGACAAGCCGGCCGAGACGGCAGGGCGGACGCACAGGGGTTTTCGACGGCTGACGGCATCAATCTGCCGCCTATTCAACGTTCTGCACCTGCTCGCNNAGTTGGATAGAGACGCTCCGCCAGTGGTGGCGGCCACACATCCGGCCTCACATGAGGGGTGGTTTCAGGCCGACCGGAGCGCAGAAGAACGTTTCAGGAATCCGAGTAACCCGAGCCCTGATGCCATCAGCCAGAAAGCTGCCGGCACGGGAACTACCGACCCGGATGAGGGAGATGTTCTCACGTAAGTAAAAAAGCCACCTGTGCCCCCACCTTGTCCCCACTCGGTAAAGAGGATATCGAAATAGATGTCCTCGCTGACCAGGTGCACTACGCCAGGCCTCTCCAGGATGTTGGGTCCGACCCTGCTCTCAAGAGAGTTTTGCCACCCGGCGAAAAGCAACGAGCCGAAGTTGTCCGCGCTGACGCCGCTGTCAGGGTTGCCGTTCAGGCCCTGGAAGGCCCAAAGGGTGCCGGCCGGGCTGCCACCGCCAAATGACGATTCCTGGATTGCATTGAACAATCCTTGCGTGTCACCGCGGGTGATTGACACCAGGGGCGTCAGGCTGTCCTGGTTGACGGCCATTGTGGGATCTGCGAATGGCGCCTTGCTGAATGTAACCTCTGGTCCCATCCACACCGTTGCGGCGTTGGCCGCGGTGGTGAGGGTCATCAGAAAGATGACCGTGATGATCTTCCTGCACAGACTGGTAGCCCTATCCATGGCTTGCTTCCTTTGGATCGGAACGTGAGCGTTCCTTGTTGTTCTTCTAAACAAAAAAAGACGCAACCGCGCTTTCGCGCGTTGCGTCATCAAAGTTGATCGTAGCTAAACCAGCGGCCTGCTTACAAGCAGGTGTGCCAGGCACCGACAAGGATGTCGGGATACCTATACTAATCAGCGACTTAAGAATTTAAGAGGCGGCGGCGGCAACCGTCATAATGCCGCTAAAGGCCAACGAAGCCCATGTTCGAGTTCCTGGCAGCTTATGTCCAGCTGTCGATGAAGGGCGCATCGCAGCAACATGGTCCGGCACCATCCGGGCAGGGTCTGCCAATGGACTTGGATACTCCTGGAGCGCTGTAGAGGGACCAACCGTGTCCCCATCCCGCAACCAAAAAACAGCGGCACCCCAAATGGGTCCCATCTGGGGCACCCCGGTGGGGGCAAAATCGTTCTGACGGGCTATGGCTTGAACCCCGTCCCCGACACTGCGGCAACTCAAAAGGGCTGGCATGCTGTAGCCGCTGGTTAAGAAAAACCGGGCGTATTCCAGGCGGCAGGGGGATCTTGCCTTGACCGGGAGGCCGGAAATGCTACGAGTCACGTCGGCGGCACTGGTCGGGAGGGGTTCGGAACGGCTGGAAACAGGTCAGGAAGTCACTCGACGTTCTGCACCTGCTCTCTCATCTGCTCGATGACGACCTTCAGGTCTACTGCCTGGCGCGTGGTTTCCTGGTCCGCCGATTTGGACGCGAGGGTATTGGCTTCCCGATTGAGTTCCTGCATCAGGAAATCCAGCCGCCGGCCGACGGGTTCGGTCTTGGCCAGCGTGCCGCGCACTTCTGCGACATGGGCCTCTAGCCGGTCGAGCTCTTCGCTGACATCCATTTTTTGCGCCAGCAGCGCCAGTTCCTGCTCCAGGCGGCCACTGTCCAGTTCGATATCCATGGCAGCAATTCGTTCGGTCAGACGAGTCCGTATTTCTTTGTGGACTTGCGGCAGGCGGGCCCTGACGGCCGTCACACAGCGCAGCAGTTCCGCGCAGCGCGATTCCAGCATCGCGAGAATCTTCTCACCTTCGCGCTCACGCGCGGCAGAGAGTTCCGTTAGCGCCTGCTCCAGCGCCGCGTTAATGAACGGTTGCAGAGACTCCGTTTCCGTCTGTTCGGTTTCCAGTACGCCGGGCCAGCGCAGCACCGCAAGGGGGTCCACGCGCGCCGGATCCCGCAGCTCACCGGCCACGCTTTTTAAATAATCTGCAACCTGGCCGACGACCTCGAGGTTGAGCTTTTGCCGGGCGCCGCTCTCCGAATCGATGTTCAGCTGCAGACTCGCATCCACCTTCCCGCGCCCCAGCTTCGCTGTCAGCGCGCCCCGGAGCTCCGGTTCCCAGCCACGCGCCGCGTCCGGCAGCCGCAGGCTGAGGTCCAGGTATCGGTGATTCACGGACCGCAGCTCCCAGCGCAGGCTGACGCCGTCCTGCTGCTGTTCCACGCGCGCGAAACCGGTCATGCTACAAATCATTGGCCATTCTCCTGCGACCCCGGCCGCCCTCACAGACGTGAAGAATCCGGGTGCAACACTGAGCAATGCGCCCTAGAATCCCCGGCCGCATACCCAGTATTGTAGAGGGGGTGTAAGGGAGTCTCCATCATGCGGGCGCGCCGGCTCCCGGTAAACGACGTTTGGCGTAGCTCAACGAGCTAATTAGCTTAGGAATCCCGCGTGCAGATCGAACACGCAGAAGTCAGCCTGATTGGCGACCGCAGCGAAAATCAGGATCGTGTCCTGGTGGTTGCTGAAAAGGGCGCCACCCTGATGATCTGCGTGGACGGCATGGGCGGACACAGTGACGGCGCGAAGGCTGCCGAAGTCGCCAGCCAGACCATCGCCCAGGCCTTCTCGCGCGCCGTTAAACCGGTTTTCGACCCCCAGGGATTTCTGCACCTTGCTATTGGCCGTGCGCACACGAACCTGGTGGCCATCGGCGTAGAACAGTCGATGGACTCCCGGCCGCGCGCGACCTGTGCCGTTTGCCTGGTGCAAGACGGCGCGGCTTACTGGGCACACGTCGGTGACAGCCGGATTTACCTGTTACGCCAGTCCCGAGTGCTCGAGCGCACGCGGGACCACAGCCACGTGGAGCTATTGCTGCGCGAAGGCCTGATTTCCGAAGACGAAATAGCCGATCACCCCATGCGCAACTTCGTGGAATGTTGCCTGGGCGGCGACCCGCGCTTGCCCGGCATGTCCATTACCGGGCAGAAGAGTCTCAGTGCTGGCGACATGCTGCTGGTATGCACCGATGGCCTGTGGTCCGGGCTGGGCGATGATGAGATCGGCCAGACCCTGGGCAGCAAAGACGCGCTGTATGAAGGCTTGCGGGTGCTCGGTCAGCAGGCCGTCGAGGCCTGCGGCCCCTATGCCGACAATACGTCGGCCGTGGCAGTGCGTGTCCATAACGGCAAGGCTGAATCTTGAGCCGGCCCAGCGGCCGGCGGCCGAACGAATTGCGCCCGGTCAGCTTCACGACGGATTTTACTGCGCACGCTGAAGGCTCCGTGCTGGCAGCTTTCGGCTCGACGCGAGTTCTGTGCACGGCCAGCGTTGAGACCGGCGTGCCGCCGTTCCTGCGCGGCCGCGGCCAGGGCTGGATCACGGCCGAATACGGGATGTTGCCCCGCGCAACGCACACGCGCTCGCGCCGGGAAGCCAGCGCGGGCAAGCAGGGCGGGCGCACGCTGGAGATTCAGCGGCTGATTGGCCGCTCTTTGCGCGCAGCTGTCGACCTGGACGCGCTCGGGGAGCACACGGTAACCCTGGACTGCGACGTGTTGCAGGCCGACGGCGGTACGCGCACCGCGGCGATCTCGGGTGCTTACGTTGCACTGCGCATGGCCACCGAGCGGCTGCTCTCGCGCACCCAGCTCGCGGCCGACCCGGTACACGGCCAGGTGGCGGCGGTGTCCGTAGGCATTTTTGACGGTGTCCCGGTCCTCGACCTCGACTATGCGGAAGACTCGGCCGCCGAAACGGACATGAATGTCGTGATGAACGACGCCAGTGCGTTTATCGAATTGCAGGGCACTGCCGAAGGCCACGCATTCCGGCGTGACGAGCTGAACCAGCTGCTGGACCTTGCCGGCGCAGGCATCCAGGCCATCATGGCTGCGCAGAACCAGGCCCTGCAGGGCTGGCGCGACGCGCGACGCTAGCCCATGGCCGGCGAACGTGTGCGCGTGGTGCTTGCCACCGGGAACGAAGGCAAACGACGCGAACTGGAAGCCCTGCTGGGCAAGGACTGGGAGCTGGTATCCCAGGTGGCGCTGGGAGTTGTTGCGGTGGAAGAAACGGGCACGACGTTTCTCGAAAACGCGCTGTTGAAGGCCCGCCATGCGTCGGCCGCCACCGGCCTGCCGGCCATCGCCGACGACTCCGGCCTCGAAGTCACCGCGCTCGGCGGGGCGCCGGGCGTCCATTCGGCCCGCTATGCGGGTCTTGCTAGCGACGACGCCGCCAATAATTCGAAACTCCTTGAGGCCCTTGCGGGTTTGCCGCCGACGGAGCGCGGCGCGCGCTTCCGTTGCGTGATGGTGTTCGTCCGCGGGCCTGATGATCCGTTCCCCGTGGTCGCCGACTGCAGCTGGGATGGCGTTATTGCCACCGAGGCCCGGGGTACGCTCGGCTTCGGCTATGACCCGTTGTTCATCGACCCGGCGTCCGGCCGGCATTCGGCGGAGTTGACCCCGCAGGAAAAGAACGCTCGCAGCCACCGTGGGCAGGCCGCGCGGGCCTTGCGCGATCAGCTGCTGGCGCAATCGGGTTCACGCTGAATACGCTTTTATCCACAGCCCGTGGCGAATCTACGGTTTTCATAGAGATATAGATCATCAGCTAGCTGCCCGCGCCACAATTGCCTGTAACCCATTGTTTTCTATAGGGCGCCCCAAGTTACTGAAATTGGTGCGAATGATCACTTTTCGCACCACGATGGGGCACTCCAGGGCGCGGCGGGACTTCTGTACACAGACTTATCCACAGCCTGCTGGAAACCTGTTTCATATGCGGGACCAAGTTTTCGCGGTCGGCGTGCTCACGCGCAACCCATTGATCGCTGCAGCCCCGGCGGCTATGCTTCGCGCCCCTGCAAATGCTCGCACGGCCCGATGGGCCCCGGAAACACGGCCATGAAACCGGACATTCACCCGCCATACGAAGCCATCAACGTTGTCTGCAGCTGCGGCAATGAGTTCACCACCCGTTCGACCCTGGGCGAAGAGCTTCACGTCGAGGTCTGCTCCTCGTGTCACCCGTTCTACACGGGCAAGCAAAAAATGTTGGATACGGCCGGTCGGGTGGACAAGTTCCGCCGCAAATACGGGCTTTCGTCCGGATAGCAGCCCGCGTGGCGGGTCCGTGCAAGCCCCGCTGGCCTCACCTATAATAAACGGCCCCTTTGCCGGGGGCGCTCGCATCGACGCGCCCGGCTGACAAGCCCAGACAATAAGCGCGCTGCCCGCTCTGGCCGGCTCGCGCGAACAGGCCGACACGGGCTAGAGTTTCTTGTGGGTTAGCGAGATCCAGACTATATGAGCCGAGAAAGTTTTAGCCTTAATAACCCCAACAACGGCGAGTCCGTCGACCTGGATGTCCATTCAGGCACCGTTGGCCCAGACGTCGTTGATGTTCGCCGGCTCTACGCCAGCCAGGGCGTGTTTACCTACGATCCCGGATATGCATCGACGGCCAGCTGCGAAAGCACGATCACTTATATCGACGGTGATCAGGGCATATTGATGTACCGCGGTTACCCCATCGAACAGCTCGCGCAGCACTCCAGTTTTATCGAGGTGGCGTATCTGCTGCTGTACGGCGATCTGCCGAACGGCGAGGATCTCGCGGCCTTCGAGCAGAGCATCCGTCTGCATACGATGATCAATGAGACGATACTGCGGCTGTTCAACGGCTTTCACTACGATGCGCACCCGATGGCGATGGTTGCCGGCGTCGTGGGCTCCATGTCGGCCTTCTACCACGATACGACCGACATTCATGACGAGCGGCACCGCGATATTTTCGCCCACCGGATCATTGCCAAGCTGCCAACGATTGCGGCGGCGGCGTACAAGCACTCCCTCGGCCAGCCTTTCTCGTATCCGCGCAACGACCTGGACTACTCGTCCAACCTGCTGCACATGTTCTTTGCCGTGCCGGCGGAGCAATATGAGGTCGACCCCGTGGCAGCCGAAGCGCTCGATCTGCTGTTCACGTTACACGCGGACCACGAGCAGAACTGCAGCACGTCTACCGTGCGCCTTGCCGGCAGTTCGGGCACCAATCCTTATTCCGCCATCGCCGCGGGCATTGCGGCGCTGTGGGGCCCCGCCCACGGTGGGGCGAACGAAGCCGTGCTGAACATGTTGCAGGAGATCGGCTCCGTTGATCGCATCGACACCTATGTGGCTAAGGCGAAAGACAAGGATGACCCGTTTCGGCTGATGGGCTTCGGCCATCGCGTTTACAAAAACTTCGATCCTCGCGCGACGCTGATTCGCGAGGCTTGTCACAAGGTGCTGGCGAGTCTCGGCCGGGTGGATACGCCTCTGTTCGACCTGGCGTTGCGGCTGGAGGAGATTGCGCTGAAGGACGAGTACTTCATTGAGAAGAAACTCTATCCCAACGTGGATTTCTACTCGGGCATCATCTACCGGGCCCTGGGCCTGCCCACGTCAATGTTCACCGTGATGTTTGCGATTGCCAGGGCTGTCGGCTGGGTGACGCAATGGCGGGAGATGATAGCCGACCCGGAAGGGCGCATCGGCCGTCCCCGGCAGCTCTATACGGGCCCCGCGAAGCGGGACTACGTGCCCATTACATCGCGCTGAGGAATTCTTCTTCGTCCAGCAGTCGCGCCACCTCCCGGTGGTTGGCGCGCTGCATTGGCCGCCCGTCGACCCGGCTCAACGGCGCCTGGGCCCGGCGCCGTTCCGGGAAAACGGCCGCCAGGTACTCGAAGTCCTCGGCGTAGAAGCGATATCCCGGAACGCGTTTCGCCTCGCCGCGGCGCCAGCGGTGCTGGAACTGAATCGCGCGTGCGTCCAGCCCCAGTGCGCCCAGCTGTGCACCCACCGCTTCCGGCGCGTCGCTGTACAGATGCAGGTCAATGGCGGAGTGTTCCGTGGCCGTGCCTGCCAGCACCGGGCCGACCAGCCGCGGATTGAAAACATCCAGCCGACGCATCACGCCCACAGCCGCCTCGCGCAAGCGGCGCAGCTGCGGGTGGTGACTGTCGCCCCGGAAAATCCGGTTGCGCGCCGCCAGCGCGGCTTCTACTTCTCCGTTACTCGGCAGTGGCCCGGCGCTCAGGCCCAGGCGTTCGCAGGCCTTGGCTTTGGCCAGTCGGTAGTCGGTGACGCCCCGCTCCATCATGATGCGCGCCGCTTCGTCGGCGATGCTGGCACGGCGGTGGTCCGGGCGCTGGCCGTTTGGCTTCGACCTCATTTTAGGCTCTCCGTGATGGCTGGCGCGCGGGCGCTGCTCAGAACAACGGTTCGTCGGTCCGATTTTCCATCGGATCCGTGCCCGAGAAGATAGGTTCGGGTTCCGAGGCGAGCATATCCGGCACCTTGCCGGCTTCGAAGATCTCGAAAATGGCACCAGGAGAACCCGCCGGCGCCACCAGGCCGGACTCCGGGTCAATGCGCACGGTCACAATGCCAGCAGGTCGGGGGATCGTCGCGTCTGGCGTCCCTTTCAGGGCTTCGGCCATGAAGTATTTCCACATGGGCAGCGCCGTGCGGCCGCCTTCTTCCCTGTTTCCGAGAGGGCGCTCCTGGTCGAAGCCCACCCACGCCGTGGCCACAATGTCGCCGTTGAAACCGCTGAACCATGCGTCACGGCGGTCGTTCGTGGTGCCCGTCTTGCCGGCGATGTCGGGCCGGCCCAGTTCGCGCGCACCGCGCCCGGTGCCCCGGCGAATCACGTCACGCATCATGTCGTAGACCATGTACGCGTTGGTCGATGAGATCACGCGCTCGGCCGGGTTTTCGTAACGGCGTACGAATTCCGGCGCGTCTTTGGCAGAAGGGCGCCAGGCCAGTCCGTGTGCTGACATTTCTTCAACGCTGCGGTAGTCGGGGACTTCTCCGTCAAAGTCGCGGGCGGCGGCATCTGGCACCACGGTCAGCGGCGCAGGCGCCACGGCGGGTCGATCCACGGCCTGCTGTACCTCAAGGACAGTCCGCTCCGCCGCAGACAGTTCGCATTCGCGGCACACCATGCGGGGCGAACTGACGAACACCTCGTTGCCGCCCGTATCGAGAATGCGCTCCACCACGTAAGGCTCTAAACGATAACCGCCACTGGCGAACACCGCATATCCGGCGGCCATGTCCAGCGGCGCGGCACCGCCGCTGCCCAGCGCCAGGGAAGAGTCCCGCGGCAGGGCACTGTCCGGCACACCGAAGGTGCGGATATGTCTTACCGTATTGTCGATACCGGCGCCGAGCAGCACCCTGACCGACACCAGGTTCAGGGAGCGCACCAGGGCTTCGCGCAGTCGGGTGGGCCCGTAGAACTGCCGCGAGTAATTCTCCGGCCGCCAGGTTGTTTCCAGGTTTGCATCGTCGAAGACCACCGGCGCGTCGTTGACCAGGGTTGCCGTGGTAAAGCCGTTTTCCAGTGCGGCCGAGTAGATGAAGGGTTTGAACGACGAGCCGGGCTGACGGCGTGTCTGTACCGCCCGGTTGAATTTGCTGGCAGAGAAATCGAAGCCACCGGACAGGGCAACAATGCCACCGTCTTCGGGGCTCAGGGCCACGAGCGCCCCCTGCACCGAGGGCAACTGCGTGAGCACCCAGCCGCGGTCTTCGGTGTATGTGAGCCGAATGAGATCACCAGGGCTGACCACGTCTGCTGCCGACAACGGCGCCGGGCCGACAGCGTTGTCGTTCACGTAGGCGCGCCAGTCAAGGTTAGTCCAGGGAATGCTGGCGGTGCCGCGGTCGCGAATGAACACAGTGGCGCTGTTGTCGTCACTCAGACTCAGCACGACGGCCGCATACAGGTTGCCGTAACGAGGCAGCGGCGCGAGCATCGCCCCCAATTCGGTGATGTCATAACCGCCGGGTCCGTCGGGGTCAGGCGGAACCTCCGCCAGCGCATCGCGCCCCTCAGGGCCGCGGTATCCGTGGCGCCGGTCGTATTCCAGCAGCGCGCTGCGCAAGGCGACGTCTGCCGCCTCCTGCAGCTGGCTGTCGACGGTGGTGATAACTTCATAGCCGGCCGTGTAGGCCTCCGGCCCGAAGCGCTCGATCAGCTCCGCACGCACCATTTCGGCGATATAGGGCGCGTCCAGCTCTACGCTGGGCCCGTGCAGCCTCGAGACCATGGGCGTGGCGACAGCCTGGTCGTATTCGTTCGAATCGATGAAGCGCAAATCCAGCATCCGCCGCAACACGTAGGCGCGCCGTTCGGTGGCGCGCACCGGGTTTGCCACGGGGTTCAATGCTGACGGTGCTTTCGGCAGCCCGGCGATTGTCGCCGTCTCAGCAACCGTCAGTTCAGCCAGCGGCTTGCCGAAATACACCTCTGCTGCTGCCGCGACGCCATAGGCGCGCTGGCCCAGGAAAATCTTGTTCAGGTACAGCGCGAGAATTTCCTGTTTCGTGAACTCGCCCTCGATCTGGGTCGCCAGCAGCAGCTCCTTCGCTTTGCGCACAAAGGTTCGGTCGCGCGACAGGAAATACACCCGGGCGAGCTGCTGGGTGATGGTGCTGCCCCCCTGGCTGCGGGAACCGGTGACCGCGAGATTGGCTGCGGCGCGCAGGATGCCCTGGTAATCGAAACCAGGGTGGTCGAAAAAGCGGTCGTCTTCTGCTGCCAGGAAGGCTTCGATCAAACGTTGCGGGATGTCGGCATAGCCTACCGGGATGCGGCGCTTTTCTCCGATCTGGGCCATGAGCCGCCCGTCGCGGGAATACACGCGCAGGGGTATCTGCAGCTGCACATCGCGCAGCGTGTCGGCCGACGGGAGGTCGGGACGGAAAAAATAATGGGCGCCGGTGACAATGGCGAGCACGGCCAGCGCGCAGCTGATCGCGAGGCCCGCCAGCACCGGTAGCAGCCGGAGCCAGGGATTCATCAGAAAACGAAGACATTCCCTTGCCTTGGGTATGTCGATTATGCATATTGGCGGCGGTTTTGGGGCAAACCCGGCGAAAGTCGGGGGCGCAAAGCCACCGGTCTAAGGAATTCCGGAGGCACGGCGGATTGAGGGACTGCCGCGCCAGGGGCTGAGTTCTAGGACAGCGGGGCTGCCAGGGGCGGAGTGAGGTACCAATCTCCCGTCTCTGAACCAGCTCAAGTCTGTCCGGGCGCAGCCGCTCGGCGCTTCCCCAGTCCACCGCTACCAGTGGTTTTCCGCCGGTTTGGGTCTGCTGCGGTCCGGCGCGTGATTTGCGACGGAACTCACAGTACTTTAACTGTCAGCGGATATATAGTTAAATCTGGATGCTAAGGCGTCAAAATATATTGCTGGCGCAAGCTTCGGACGTAGAAGGGAAAAAGCGTGATATTCGGCTCGCGTTCCAAGCCACTGATTGGGCTTGACATAACTACGTCGTCGATCAAGCTCGTCGAGCTTGTATCGGCGGGCCGTTCCTATCGTGCGGAGTGCTACTCAGCGGAGCCTACGCCGCCTAACGCCATCAACGAAAAAACCATTGTCGATGCGGAAGCCGTCGGTGAGGCAATTCGCCGGGCGGTGAAGCGTGCCGGCAGCGATACGCAGGATGTCGCGATCGCCATCAGTGGTGATGCGGCGATTACGAAAGTGATCCAGATGCCGCGAACCCTGGGGCCGAATGAACTCGAAGGCCAGGTGGAAATTCAGGCCGACCAGTACATTCCCTTCCCGATGGAAGAGGTCAGTTTTGATTTCGAGATCATGGGCCCGTCGATCAACGATCCGGACATGAACGACGTGTTGCTGGTCGCGACGCGCACCGAGAATGTCGATCAGCGCCGCGCTGCCGTGGAGGCTGCCGGGTTGACGGCCCGCGTGGTTGATGTCGAGGCCTTCGCGCTGGAGAACGCCTGTCAGCTGCTTGCCCATCAAATGCCCGACGCGGGCATGGAACATCTGATTGCAGTCGTCGACTTCGGTGCCAGCAATACGACATTCAGTGTGCTCCAGGATATGCGGGTGATCTACACACGCGACTTTTCTTTCGGTGGCCAGCAGCTCACCGAAGAGATCATGCGTACATACGGTCTGAGCCTGGAAGACGCTGGCCGCGCCAAGAAAGAAGGTGGCTTGCCGAGCAACTTTCAACCGGAAGTTCTCGATCCCTTCATTGACGACATGACGCAGCAGGTCAGCCGTTCGCTCCAGTTCTTCCTGGCGTCCGGCGGTGGCCGGGAGCAGCCGGACCAGATTCTCGTCTGCGGTGGTTGCGCCAACATTCCTGGCGTGGCCGACGTGATTTCGAGCAAGGTGGGTATCCCGACAGAAATCGGCGATCCCCTGGGTCAGATGAAGATTTCATCGCGGGCCAAGTCGCAAGGGGTGCGCAAGGATGCCACCGCGTTGCTGACGGCCTGCGGACTGGCGCTCAGGAGCTTTGACTAATGCCTCGCATTAATCTGCTGCCATGGCGCGAGGAACTCCGCGCGCAGCGGCGCAACCAGTTCTTCGTGGCGTTGGGCGGGGCCGCCGCGCTGGCCGGAATCCTTTTGCTGCTGTCGTATTTTGTTTTCGACAGCCTGATTGGTGGCCAGCGCGATCGCAACGAATTCCTGAAACAGGAAATCGCGGAGCTGGACAAGCAGATCGAAGAAATCCTCGAACTCGAAACCAGCAAGTCCCGGTTGCTCGCACGCATGGAGATCATCGAACAGCTGCAACGAAGTCGGCCCGGCATCGTGCATGTGTTCGACGACTTGGTTAACGTGATGCCCGAGGGCGTGTTCCTGAGTTCTGTGAAGCAGACCGGGCGTCGTTTGGAAATGGTCGGTGTTGCCGAGTCCAACACGCGCGTGTCGGCGCTAATGCGCAACATCGACAAGTCAGAGTGGCTCACGAATCCGGACCTCGAGGTTGTGGAAGTGAAAACGATTGGTGGCCGCGGGCAAGCGGGCCCGAAGGCCAGCGAATTCACCGTGTTTGCCCGAACCGTCGCGCAGCCGGGTGAAGAAGAAGAGGAGGAGGGCGAATGAACTTCCTCGAAGAACTCCAGAATCTCGATTTCAACGATATCGGCCGTTGGCCGATCGTTTTTCATGTGTTTTTCGTCGTCCTGTTTTTCGTCGTCGCCACAGGCGCAGGATTCTATTTTCTGGTTTACGAAGAGCAGATGCCGCGCCTGGAGAAGGCGCAGCGCGAAGAGCGTGACCTGAAAAATTCCTTCGAGCAGAAGCAGAGGAAGGCGGCGAATTTCGACTCTTACAAGCAACAGCTCGCTGAGATACAGAGTTCGTTCGGAACGATGCTGAGGCAGTTGCCCGGCAAGACCGAGATCCCGAACCTGTTGGTGGACATTTCGCAGACCGGCCTGGCAGCTGGCCTCCAGGAAGAGCTGTTCCAGCCGATGGATGAGCTGCGTCGTGATTTTTACGCCGAGAAGCCCATCAAGATACGGCTGAAAGGCACGTACCACGAGTTCGGCCAGTTTGTCAGCGACATTGCGGCATTGCCGCGAATCGTCACGCTCCACGACATCGAGATCCAGCCCGACGGCGGACGCGATGCGGTCGGCTCGGACCTGATTCTCAACGTGACAGCGAAGACGTACCGCTACCTGGAAGAGGAGCAGGAAGGCTAGGCGCGCAGGCCTGCCAGTGCACACGAGCATGAATCTTACGTCGATACACAGAATATTCGTCGTTACCCTGCTGGCGCTGCTGGCGGCCGGCTGTGGTGGTGGCATGGATGACCTGATGTCCTACGTGGACGAGGTCAAGGCGCGACCGGGTGGCCGAATCGATCCGCTGCCGCAGATCAAGCCGTACCAGACCTTTAACTACGATGCCGGGTCCCGGCGGTCGCCCTTCGTGCAGGAAACAGGGCCGTCGAGCGGCCAGCTGGCCGGGCCGCGGCCCGACGTCAGTCGCCCGAAGGAATATCTGGAGGGTTTCCCGCTGGACACCCTGAACATGGTGGGGACCCTGGAACGCGAAGGCCGGACTTATGGCCTCGTTCAGACACAGGACGGCCTCGTGCACCGCGTGCTGCCTGGCAACTATATCGGGCAGAACGATGGGCGTGTCGTCGGCGTCTCGACGGCAGGAATTGAGGTAGAAGAACTGGTTCCCGACGGGATCGGGGGATTCTTCAAGCGGTCTGCGGCTATTAGCCTGGACTGAGCGACGCCGGACAGAGAGGTCCGGCATCGCAGGGAGTACGTGGGAGTACGAAATGATGAGTACTGCAAGGCGAATCCTGGCGCAGCTGGCGGGCCGACGGCCCGAAGGCCTGCTCGTGGGGCTCGGGGCCTTTTTGGTGATGTCTTTGGCCAGCACCGTGGTGGTGGCCCAGGAGGCTGGTAACAGCCTGAAAGACATCCAGGTGCAGGCCCTGCCGGGCGACCGCATCGAGTTGCAACTGGTGCTGGAAAATGCGGCACCGGCGCCGCTCGCCTTTACTATCGACAACCCGGCGCGCATTGCGCTGGACCTGCAGGACACGACCCTCGCTTTGCCGTCGCGGCGCAAGGATGTCGGCCTCGGTGCACTCGATACGGTACTCGCCGCCGAAGCCGGTGGCCGCACCCGCGTAGTGCTGAACCTGGACCAGATGGTTGCGTATGAAACCCGTGTAGACGGCAACCGGGTGATCGTCACCCTGGAAGCCGGCAGTGAAATGACCCAGGCCGTCACGACCTTTGCCGGAGCGCCGGCCGACAGAATGGCCCCGTCAGCCGCAGCGTCGGGCGGCAACAGTATTCAGAATGTGGATTTCCGTCGCTCAGAGGCGGGCGCTGGCCGTGTGATTGTCACCTTGAGCGAGCCAGGTATCCCTGTAGACGTTCGCCAGGAAGGTGGCACCGTTGTCGTCAGTTTCTCCGGCGCCAGCATTGACGACAGCATGACGAAGCGCCTGGACGTGATGGATTTCGCCACGCCGGTCAATACCATCGACGTGTTGCGGGTCGGTCGTGACACGCGCGTTGTGATCGCGGCCACAGGCAACTGGGAGGAACTGGCATACCAGTCCGACAACATCTTCACGGTTGAAGTGCAACCCGTGCAGGAGAAGAGTCTCGACAAGCCGACCCTGTTCAGCCCGGACCGCGAATACAACGGCGAGCGTCTGACCCTGAACTTCCAGGACATCGAAACCCGTGCGGTGCTGCAGCTGCTGGCCGACGTGAGCGCCCGGAATATCGTGGTCTCGGACACGGTGCAAGGCAACGTGACGTTGCGCCTGCAGAACGTGCCCTGGGACCAGGCCCTGGATATCGTGCTGGCGGCCAAGGGCCTGGACATGCGCGAGAACGGCAACGTGATCATCGTCGCGCCGGCTGAAGAAATTGCCGCGCGTGAGCTGGCCGACCTCGAATCGCGCCAGGAAATCAAGCAGCTCGAGCCGCTGAGTGCAGAATATCTGCAGGTGAACTACGCGAAGGCGGGCGATCTTGCCGACCTGATCAGCGGCGGCAGCGGCGGCAGCGCACTGTTGTCAGAACGGGGTTCCGTGGCTATCGACGAGCGCACCAATACCCTGCTGCTGCAGGACACTGCTGATCGCATCGGCGACATTCGCCGGCTGGTCAGCACCCTCGATATACCGGTGCGCCAGGTGCTGATCGAGTCACGCATCGTGATCGTGAACGACAACTTCAGCCGCGAACTCGGCGTGCGGTGGGGCCTGACCGTCGTAAGTGACGACGTGGGCAATGTCGCGTCGACCTCTGGCTCGGCTGAGGCGAACGACACGATCATCAACTCGGCCATCGACAATATCAACAACACCGGCGATCCGTTCCCGGTGGAAACACCTGGTCTGAATGACCGCTTCAACGTCAACCTGCCGGTGGCCAACCCGGCCGGCCAGCTTGCTGTAGCGATTCTGGGTGATGATTACCTGGTGGACCTGGAGCTCAGCGCGCTGCAGAGCGAAGGCGCCGGCGAGGTCATCTCGTCACCTCGCGTGATTACGGCGAACCAGAAGGAAGCCAACATCAAGGCGGGTGTGGAAATTCCGTACCAGGAATCCTCGTCCAGCGGCGCCACCACGACGCAGTTCAAGGAAGCGGTGCTGAGCCTGACGGTGACGCCGCAGATCACGCCGGACGATCGCATCATTCTCGACCTGTTCGTGACCAAGGACAGCGTTGGTGAGCAGGTCACCACGGAACGTGGCGGTTCGGTGCCGAGTATCGACACCCGCTCAGTTGAGACACAGGTCTTGGTAGACAACGGCCAGACCGTGGTATTAGGGGGTATCTACGAAACGGAACAGCGGGAGCTGTTCACCAAGGTGCCGTACCTGGGAGATATCCCCGGTCTTGGCCGGCTCTTCCGTTCGACTCGGGTATCCACCGACAAGACGGAACTGCTCATTTTCGTGACGCCAAAAATATTAAAAGAAGGCTCGAGCATTCTGTAAGGGAGGATCGGCGCGAGTGCGCTTGAGAGGAATTATCATGAAGAGGCTTCTATTCATTGGCGTCACCCTGGCAGCAGGATTGCTGCAAGGCTGTGGCGGTGGCAGCAACAGCCTGGCCGACGCGCCGGGCGGGGTTGCCGGCGGAGCCGGCAGCGCGGCAGTCATCGAGTTGCTCGTTTCGTCACCCCAGCTCCCGTCGGATCAGACGGCGGCGAGCACGGTAACGATCACGGGGATTGTGAAAGACGGGAGCAACGCCGTGATCGAGGGTGCGACGGTGACCTTCAGCTCCACGACCGGTTCCCTGCAGGTCACGCAGAGCGTGACAGATGAAAACGGTATCGTCACCGCCAACCTTTCTAATGGTAGTGATCCGAGTAACCGCGCGATCATTGTTACGGCAACATCGGGTGTTGCGGCGGCAACGGTTACCATTAACGTCATTGGTACGTCTCTGAGCATCTCGGGCCCGCAGTCTCTGTCGCTAAATGATGCAGCGGTGTACACGATCCTGCTGGAGGATTCCAGTGGCGGAGGTATACCCGGCGAGACGGTGACCATTACGTCCGGCAATGGCAATACCCTGTCGGCCACGAGCCTCGTTACGGGCGCCGATGGCGATGTCCAGGTCACGCTGACGGCCGTGAACGGCGGCGTCGATACGCTGACAGCCACTGCCCTCGGCGAGACCGGCCAGCGTGATATCACGGTGGCCGCAGATACCTTCGCCATCACCGACCCGCTGGAGGGCGCCGAGGTGAACCTGGGTGTTGCCCAGAACATAACCGCCAACTGGACGATTTCGGGTGTTCCGCAGGGCGCTCAGACGATCACCTTTACGACGACTCGCGGGACTCTGTCGGCCGGTAGTGCTGTGACTAACGGCGCCGGTGATGCGAGCGTGACGGTGACCTCTACCAATGCGGGTCCGGCGCTGATCACGGCCACCACGCCGACGGGCATCAGCACTTCCCGCAATATCGAGTTTGTTGCCACAATCGTCGATAGTGTGTCCGTGCAGGCTTCACCCACCACGATCGGCATTGGCGAGCAGAGCGAGATCACCGCGTTGGTGCGCGATCCAACCGGCAACCTGGTCAAGAATCAGGTGGTCAACTTCGAAGTTGACGATATTATTTCTGGTTTCCTGTCGGTGGCCTCCGCCGTCACCGATAGCCAAGGCAAGGCCCAGACCTTCTACACCGGCGGTAATGTGGCGAGCGCTGTCGATGGAGTGACCGTGCGGGCTTATGTCGGCGATCCGGTCGCGCCAGTGGCGGAAGACTCGGTGAACCTTACCGTTGCGCAGCAGGAGCTGTTCATTGTCATCGGTACAGGTAACGACCTGTTCGAGCCGACTACGGCCAGCTTCGCGAAGGAATGGAACATCATCGTGACGGACGCTGTCGGTAACGCGGTCGCGAACGCGCCTGTGCAGGTCAGCATCCTGTCGGAGGAGTACCGCAAGGGTTTCCTGTCCGTGTCTCTGGGCCCCCCGGAACAGTGGACCTATGACCCCGGCGGTACGCCGCTGCGTTGCCAGGACGAAGACGTGAATCGCAACGGTATCCTCGACGTCATTCCGTTTGAAGATATCAACAACAGTGGCGTGATCGAGGCGGGCAACGTGTCGACGGTGGCTGCGGTACCGGCGTCGGCGCCGGCAGATAGCCCGTGTTCGACGGCTGGTGCCGGTGGCACGAGCGCAACGGTGACCACGAACGGCCAGGGGCTGGCGCGCGTGTGCGTGATCTATCCGCAGGACCACAACCTGTGGGTGGTGGCGAACATTGAGGCCCGCGCCACGGTCTCGGGTACCGAATTCTCCAGCAATCAGTCTTTCCTGCTGGACGCGAAGGCCGAAGACCTGAGCAACACCGCCGCTTCGCCGCCGGGGCAGTTCAGCCCCTTCGGCAGCGACCTGGTCGTGGACTGCAACGTGGTGCCATAGCAGCATCTCGCAATGTAGCGAAGAGCCGGCCTTGTGCCGGCTCTTTTTTTGCCTTTCGCCCGCGCTCCCGTGGTACTTAAGATAGGCCCTGCGGTCGAGACGAATCCAGATGACGGCAAGCACCAATATTTTCCTCGTTGGCCCCATGGGCTCCGGCAAGTCCGCCGTGGGCCGCCGCCTCGCCCGCCTGCTCGGCCGCGAATTCTTCGACAGCGACGAGATCATCGAGGCCCGCACCGGTGTAGACATCCCGTTTATTTTCGAGAAAGAGGGCGAGGCGGGCTTCCGCAAACGCGAGCAGGCTGTGATCGACGAGATCAGCGGGCGGGACGGCATAGTGCTGGCCACCGGCGGGGGTGCGGTCCTGGTGCCAGAGAACCGCGCGCACCTGGCGAGCCGGGGCACGGTGGTGTACCTGCACACCAGCGTGGGCCAGCAGCTGCGTCGCACCCGGGGCAACAAGCGGCCCCTGCTGAACCAGGGGCGCCGCAAGGCCGTGCTGACGGAGCTGATGGAAGTCCGCGAGCCCCTGTACCGGGAGCTGGCTGACCTGTTAATTACCACGGACGAGCGGAGTGTGGCTGCTGTGGCTGCAGAAATCCGCGAGAAGCTGGCCGGCGAGGGCTAAAATGCGCCGGCCATGATTAGCCTGACTGTCGAACTGGGCGCGCGCAGCTACCCCATCCTGATTGGCAGTGGGCTGCTGGGTCGTGCCGGGCTGTTCGATGCCTATCTGCGCAGCCGCGACGTGCTGGTGGTCACCAACGAAACCGTTGCGCCCACCTACCTGGCGCCACTGCGCGCCATGCTGGGCGATGCGCGGGTGGAGCAGGTGGTGCTGCCCGACGGCGAGGCCCACAAGACCATGGCCACCCTGGAGCAGGTGCTCGACCGGCTCGTGGAGCTGCGCTTCGGCCGCGACTGCACGGTAATCAGCCTCGGTGGCGGGGTGGTGGGTGACATGGGCGGTTTTGCGGCCGCGATTTATCAGCGCGGTGTGGCCTTCATTCAGGTGCCGACCACGCTGCTGGCCCAGGTGGACTCAGCTGTGGGCGGCAAGACGGGGGTCAATCATCCCGGCGGCAAGAACCTGATCGGCGCTTTTCACCAGCCGCGCGTCGTGCTCGCCGACACCGACACGCTGCGCACGTTACCGGACCGCGAGCTGTCGGCCGGGCTGGCCGAGGTGGTCAAGTACGGATTGATTCGGGACGAGGCCTTTTTCGTCTGGCTGGAACACCAGGCCGACAACCTGCTGCGGCGGGACTCCGCCAGCCTGCATTACGCGGTGCGCCGGTCCTGCGAGGTGAAGGCCGCCGTCGTTGCGGCAGATGAGCGCGAAAGCGGCCAGCGCGCATTGCTGAATCTCGGCCATACCTTTGGCCATGCCATCGAACGCTGCGCGGGTTACGGCGAGTGGCTGCGAGCGCCTGCGCCTGCCTGTGGCCCCCCCTGACCTGGATCCTCGTGAGTTCCTCGCAGCCATGAGCCTGGACAAAAAAGTGCTGGCCGGGGAGATTCGCCTGGTGCTGCTGAAGGCCATCGGCGAAGCGGTGGTGACCTCCGATTACCCCGATCACCTGCTGCTGGACGAACTCCGCGCAGCATTCATGGCCTGACGGTCACACGTCATGGTGAGTGTCCACCTCGTCCACCCCGGCGAAGGCATGGCCCCCTGGGCCGCATGGGAAACCCTCAGCCGCGGCCGCCGGCATCCGGAACCCTCGCATGCCTACCGCGGCGAGTATCAGCGTGACCGCGACCGGATCATTCACAGCACCGCGTTTCGGCGCCTGGTCTACAAGACCCAGGTGTTCGTGAATCATGAAGGCGATCACTATCGAACCCGCCTGACCCACTCCCTGGAAGTCGCGCAGATCGCGCGCACGGCGGCGCGCTGCCTGCACCTGAACGAGGAGCTCGTAGAAGCGATCTGCCTGGCCCACGACCTTGGCCACACGCCCTTCGGTCACGCGGGCCAGGAGGCCCTGAACGCTTGTATGAAGCCGTGGGGCGGATTCGAGCACAACCTGCAGTCGCTGCGTGTGGTAGACGATCTGGAGGAGCGTTATGCGCAATTCCGCGGGCTGAACCTGACTTACGAGACACGCGAAGGCATCTTGAAGCACTGCTCGAAACGCAATGCGAAAGCCCTGGGCGAGCTGGGCCGGCGTTTTCTCGAGCGAGGCCAGCCGGGTCTCGAAGCGCAGCTCGCCAACCTCGCCGACGAGATTGCCTACAACAATCACGATGTCGACGATGGCCTGCGCGCCGGGCTGCTCACCGAAGACGAGCTCGCCGGCGTGGAACTGTTTGAGGATCACCGGAACGGTGTGCGGGATGCGCATCCACGCATCGGGCGGCGCGAGATGATCCATGAGACCGTAAGAGCCATGATCAACGACGTGGTCACGGACCTGGTAGACCACAGTCGCGCCGCGCTGGAGCGGGCTCACCCGGCAGACGCTCAGGCCGTGCGGCGGCGCGCGCGGCCCTTGATTGGTTTCAGCCGGCAAACAGCCAAACGCCATCGTGCGCTGAAAACCTTCCTGAACAAACGCCTGTACCGGCACGAGCGGG
>CAMYJV010000002.1 GCA_947258805.1 uncultured Gammaproteobacteria bacterium
CTGGGTCTTTTTCGTCCCCGCGGTACCAACGGCAGAGAAAAACTGCACGGCGATCAGTATCCGGAGAACGAAGCCGGCAGCCGGTGTGGGGGTGGGTGCGCCTGCCCGTAACGTAAAGCCGGCTCACCGATGCGACCGCGCCGTTGATCGCAGCACAAGCCGGAGTGAAGGGCAGGCGCACCCACCCGCGCGCCAAATCCAGGCGAAACAAAGAATTGGCGGTGTCTTAGCGACCGCCGCGGTGCTGTTGCTGGCCGCCGCCGTTGCCCTGCTGGTTGCGGTTATCGCGCCGTTGCCGCATTTGCTGGCGTTGCTCGGGCGTCATGTTGCGCAGGCGTTCCCGCTGCTCGGGTGACATGTTCCGCAACCGCTCGCGCTGTTCTGGGCTCATGTTCCTGAGCCGTTCGCGTTGCTCGGGCGTCATATTGCGCAGTCTCTCGCGTTGCTCCGGTGTCGCCTTGCGGAAACGCTGCCGCTGTTCGGGCGACAGCTGTTCCCAGTTGCGCCGCAGGCGCTGGCGTTCTTCCGGCGGCAGGTTGCGAAAGCGCTGGAAGTTTCGGCGCACCTGGTCTTGCTGTTCGGGCGGCAGCGACTTGTACTGCTGGAACTGGCCACGGATTCGCTCGCGCTGCTCAGGGTCGAGACTGCGCCAGCGCTTGAAACGGCCCTGCGCCTCGGCACGCTGGGCTTCGTCCATGCTGAGGTAGCGGTCCGCGCCCTTTGCGAGGCTTTGCTGCTGCTCGGGTGCCAGCGTTGACCAGCGGTCCCGCGCACCCGACAGCACCTGCTGCTGTTCGGAGCTCAGCGCGTTCCAGTCCAAGCCCTGCTGGGCCCAGGCGAGACTCGCCAGCAGGCTCATGCAGACGAGGGTTGTCAGCCTAATCCAGCTCATTGGTCCTTCTCGTCATCTACCGGCTCGATGTCGGCCACCACTGCCGGCCCTGGCATGTCGTCCGGTACGCTGTCGAAAAATACTTCCCAGTCGTCCTCGGCCTCCAATCCACCGAGAAAGGCCAGAAAATCTTCGTCGGGCGATTCTTCCTGGCCGGCGGCGGTGCCGGCCAAGGCTGCGAGCAGGACCAGCATCGTCCAGCGCAACTTCATCAGCCCGCCGCACCGCCGTCCATTTCCGCTGCGGCCAGCCACGTGTAGAACTCGAGATCCTCAAGCATGTCGAGGCTCTCGTCCGTCATCAGCAATTCGAGGTCCGGTGCGTCGAACGCAGGCGGTGCGATGACCTCCGGGCCGTTCTCGATCGGCTGCCACATCAGCAAGGCCACTGCCGCGACGGCTGCAGTGGCCGCGCCGGCCAATACCGGGTGGCGGTGCCACAACGGCCGCGGCGACAACTCGTCGATGGCCTTTTGCCGCGCCTGGTTGAGCCGCGAACGTGTCCCGCCATCGAGACTGTCGGCACTGTCACGCAGGCGCCCGGCCACGCGCGCTGCGAACTCAGCGTCGCCCGGTTTCACCGTCGTGTTGTCCTGGCCGTTCATTCCCAATGCTCTCCCAGTGTCGCCCGCAGGCTGTGTACCGCCCGCGAGTAGTGCGTCTTAACACTGCCCTCCGAGCAGCCCATGGCCTGCGCGGTGTCGGCAACGTTTAGTCCTTCCAGCGCCCGCAATAAGAACGCCTGCTGCTGGCGGGCCGGCAACGCATGAACCGCGGCTTCGAGTTCCTGCATCGCGTCGCTGGTGGCGAGCTGCCGTTCCGGGCGATCGCTGTCGCGTCCCGGCGCCTGGGCCAACGGATCTGGCGCCGGGTCGTCGTCGGTGCCGTAACCGATCCATGCAAACACCCGGTTGCGAACGGTGTTGCGCCGCTGATGATCCGTGATGCGGTTCTTCAGGATGCGGAAGAACAGCGGCGCCCATTCTGCCTCCGGACGCTGCGCGTAACTGCGCGTCAGCCGAATCATCGTGTCCTGCACGATATCCAGCGCGTCATCGGCATTGCGCACGGCCAGCTGGGCCATGCGAAACGCGCGGGCCTCCACGCCGGCCAGAAACCGATCCATTGCCCGGCGATTGTCCAGGCTCAGCGCCTCCCTTTCGGCCTGAAAGCGGCCGCCGTGCGGCAGTGTCGCTTCGACGCCATTCATAGCATACCGTGAGTCCCATGAATTCCGGCGTCGTTGCCGGAACCACCATCCGTTGGCTTTCGGGCAATATAACGACTGAAAGCGAGTCCGGTTGACCGTGGCCAGGTCATAAAACAACCCGTTTATTCACACAAGGCCGTTCCGGGCCGGTACTTTAGCGGTCATTCGGGCTTATTGTTAAAAGAAAAAATTGCAACCAACTGTTATTCATAACTAAAACCGAGTGCGCGCAAAATTTAACCAAAGTGTCACAAATTGCCATGCCATGCGGGATCCGGGCCCTTTGCCCCACGCTATCCACAGAGATATCCACAGGAATTGTGGAAAACTTTCGCTCCCATGACACGCCGTCGGCAATCAGCCCGTGACTGAAAACACAGTGCTGCGAGTGGCGCTGGCGACGCCGCTGAAACGGCTGTTCGATTACCTGCCTCCGCCAGCGGTGAGCGGTAATTCGTTAACGCCGGGCTGCCGCGTGCGGGTGCCGTTCGGACGCAGTCAACGCATCGGACTGATCGCCGCAGTCAGCGAGCACACCGACGTGCCGGCGGAGCGGCTGCGGCGCGCGAGTGAGGCGCTGGACGCGCAACCCATCGTCGACGCCGATCTCCTCGGCCTGCTGCGCTGGGCTGCAGACTATTACCAGTCTCCGCTGGGCGAAGTGGTTGCCACGGCGTTGCCGGCAGCGCTGCGGCGTGGCCAGGACCTGGCAGCACCCAGCCTGCGCTGGGCCTGCACGGCTGACGGGCGCCGGGCCGACCTTGCACAACTTGGCCGTCGCGCGCCCGTGCAGGCCCGCATACTCGACGCGGCCCGGCGATTACCGGCCGGCATCGGTCCGGAGGATATCGATCCACCGGCACCCAACTGGCGCAACGCCGTGAAAGCCCTCGAGGGCAAAGGGCTGCTGTCGGTCCAAACGGGCACCGTGCTGCCGAGAGATACCGGTCTGCAGATGGCAAAGACGGGGCCGCAACTGACCCAGGCCCAGCGCGATGCGGCCGACGCTATCGCCGCCGGCGCAGGCTATCGAAGCTACCTGCTGGAAGGAGTGACCGGCAGCGGCAAGACCGAGGTATACCTGCACGCCATTGCGCAACAACTGGCCGCGGGCCGACAGAGCCTGGTGCTGGTGCCGGAGATCGGCCTGACACCCCAGCTGGTGCAACGTTTCCGCGAACGTCTGGGGGTGCCGGTAGCCGTGCTGCACTCAGGCCTCGCCGACGGCGAACGGCTGCGGTCGTGGACCGCGGCGGCACAAGGGGAAGCGCAAGTCATCATCGGTACGCGCTCGGCGGTGTTTACACCTTTGCGAAGCGCGGGCCTGTTCATCGTCGATGAAGAACACGACACGTCGCTGAAACAGCAGGATGGATTCCGCTACTCCGCCCGTGACCTGGTCATCTGGCGCGCCAGGCAACTGGACGTCGCGGTAATACTCGGCTCGGCCACGCCCGCGCTGGAAAGCCTGGAGAACGCGCGTTCCGGCCGCTACCAGCACCTGCACCTGCCAGAACGGCCCGGCGCCGCCCAACCGCCCGTCGTGCAACTAGTAGACCTGCGCCGCCACCCCGCCGCCGACGGCCTGAGCCAACCCCTGCTGGCTGCGGTGCGTCGCCACCTGGATGCCGACGGCCAGGTGCTGATCTATCTGAACCGGCGCGGTTACGCCCCGGTCCTGCTGTGCAGCAACTGCGGCTACATCGCCGAGTGCCGCCGCTGTGATGCGCGCATGGTGTTGCACCGGCGGCGCGGCAAGCTGGTCTGTCACCACTGCGGCGCCGAACGTCCCGCGCCGGCCCACTGCCCGGAGTGTGCGCACGCGATGCATCCGGTAGGCCAGGGGACGGAGCGCCTGCAAGCGGCGCTGCAGGAACATTTTCCGGACGAGGAGCTGCTGCGCATCGACCGGGACACCACGCGACGCCGCGGTGAACTGGAAGCACAGCTGGAGCGCTTTCGCCGCGGCGACGCGCGCCTGCTGCTCGGCACGCAAATGCTCACCAAGGGCCACGATTTTCCGACACTGACCTTGGTGGGTGTGGTGGACGCCGACCAGGGTCTGTTCGGCACCGACTTCCGCGCCAGCGAGCGGCTCGCGCAGTCTTTCGTGCAGGTTGCCGGCCGGGCCGGGCGCGCCGACCGGCCGGGAGAGGTGCTGATTCAGACCACCAGCCCGGAACATCCCTTGCTGACAACGCTGGTGCGAGAGGGTTATCCGGCTTTTGCCGAACGCGCGCTGGCTGAACGACGCGATGCCGGGTGGCCGCCCTTTGGCTTTCTCGCACTCCTGCGCGCGGAAGCCGCCCGCCGCGAAGCGGCCTTCGAATTCCTCGACGCGGCAGTGACTGCCGCCAGGCCGCTCATGACCGACGGCGTGTATCTGCTTGGCCCCGCACCCGCGCCGATGGAGCGCCGGCAGGGGCGGTTTCGCGCCCAGTTGCTGGTGCAGGGAAATCAGCGGTCCGCGCTGCAGGCGTTTCTGCGGCCATGGCGGCTGGCGCTGGAAGATCTGCCGGCAGGCCGACGGGCGCGCTGGTCCCTGGACGTCGATCCGGTAGAGCTCTACTGACGGACAGAAGGCCCGCGGCCGCCTGCTAGAATGCGCCGTTTGCTCAAGCCCACGGCCGTGAAACACGAGATCGAAAAGCTGCTGGCCGCTGCCGTCGCGGAATTGCCCGGCCTGGACGACTACACGCCGCGCCTGGAGGTAGAGCGGGCGCGAGACGCCAAGCATGGCGACTACGCCAGCAATCTCGCGATGCAGCTGGCCAAGCCCCTGCGCCGCAAACCGAGGGACATCGCTGTCGACATCGTGGCGCGCCTGCCGGACACGGGCCTCCTCGCCGGCGTCGACATCGCCGGCCCCGGCTTCATTAATTTCCGCTTGTCCCCGCAGGCTTTTCACCAGGAACTGGCGCAGGTCGTCGACCAGGGTGAACGTTACGGCTGCTCACTGGCCGGCGCCGGCGAACGGATACTGGTGGAGTTCGTATCGGCAAACCCCACCGGCCCGCTGCACGTGGGCCACGGCCGGCACGCCGCCTATGGGGCCTGCGTCGCAAACCTGCTGGCGGCAACGGGCTACGACGTGCACCGCGAGTACTACGTAAACGACGCCGGGCGGCAAATGGACATCCTGACGCTGAGCCTGTGGCTGCGCATGCAGGAGCTGGCCGGGGCCGAACTCCCGTTTCCAAGCGGCGGCTATCGCGGCGCCTACCTGGTGGAAATTGCGCGCAACGCGCTGGCCGGTGCGCGCGCGGCGGGCCTGCTGCCGGTGACGGATGGCTGGGCGGAAGGCTTGCCGCCGGATGCACCTGACGGCGATGCGGACGTGCACCTGGACGCACTCATCGCCGCGCTGCGGGAACGACTGGGGCAGGAGGGCTTTGCCGCCGTACTGCAGATCGGCCTCCAGGCAATACTCGACGATATTCGTGACGACCTTGCGGAGTTCGGCGTGGAGTACGACGAGTGGTATTCGGAGCGCGCCCTGGTGGACTCCGGCGCGGTAAGCGATGCCCTGACTCGCGTCAATGATTCCGGGCACACGTATCAGCAGGAAGGCGCCACATGGTTCCGCGCCACCGCGCTGGGTGATGAGAAAGACCGGGTTGTGGTGCGCGACAACGGCAGCACAACCTACTTTGCATCGGACATTGCCTATCACCTGGACAAGCGCGCCCGCGGCTTCGGCCGCCTGGTCGACATACTCGGCGCCGACCATCACGGCTATGTGGCAAGAGTGCGCGCAGGTCTCGAGGCCACCGGCGAGCCGCCGGACAGCCTCGAAGTGGACCTGGTGCAGTTCGTGGTGCTCTACCGCGGCGCAAAGAAGGTGCAAATGTCTACACGGTCCGGCGAATTCATTACGCTGCGGGAACTGCGCGAGGAAGTAGGCGACGACGCGGCGCGGCTGTTTTTTGTGTCGCGGTCCAACGAGCAGCACCTGGATTTCGACCTGGAGCTCGCGAAATCGCGGACTAACGAAAACCCGGTGTACTACATACAATATGCCCACGCGCGAATCTGCAGCGTGCTGCGTGAGATGGAAGCGCGGAACATCGACTGGGACGAAGCCCAGGGCAAGAGGTCCCTGGACCGGCTGACGGAGGCGCACGAGCAAAAACTGATGCAGGCGCTGGTGCGTTATCCCGAGATGGTGGAACAGGCCGCCCGGCAGCGCGCCCCGCAGCACATCGTTCATTACCTGCGCGAGGTCGCCAACGATCTGCACGCGTACTACAACGCGCACCGGTTCATCGTCGATGACGGCGCGCTGCGCGACGCGCGGGTGCTGCTGGTGCTGGCCACGCGGCAGGTGCTGCGCAACGGCCTGAAATTGCTTGGCGTATCAGCGCCGGCGTCGATGTAGATCGCGCGATGGCGCGCAAATCCACACGCCGCAAGACCAGGCGCCGAAAAAAGTCCGAACCACTGCCAGGCTGGGTCTGGATGCTGTTCGGACTGACCGTGGGCCTGGCCGTCGCCGCCGCCATCTATGTCAACGATCGCCGCGTGGCGCCCGAGGCGGACCTCGACCTGGCGCCTGCACCCCAGGCCAAGGTGGAGAGCAAGAAGCCCGCCGCGCCCGAGGCCAGCAAGCCGCGCTTCGACTTCTACGAGATGCTGCCCAAGTTCGAGATCGTGATCCCGGAACAGGACCTGGACGCGCGGCCCGACGTCACGCCCGCCGCGGTGGAAACGCCCGGCGCCTATGTCCTGCAGGCCGGCTCCTTTTCTACCTTCGAAGACGCCGACCGTATGAAGGCCCGGCTGGCGCTGCTGGGGGTGAAGTCGCGCATCCAGAAGGTCAGTATCGACGACCGCGACTTCCACCGCGTGCGCATCGGGCCGTTGGAAGACCTCAGCGAGCTGAACCGGACGCGCGATACGCTGCGGGACGCGCGCGTGGAGGTCATGGTGATACGCGTTGCAGACTAGACTCTTATTTGCCGTTCTGCTGTTCGTAGCCGGCTGCGCGACGCAGACGCCGGTCACCGCACCGCCGGCCCCGTCCATAGCACCCCCGCCAGCGACACCGCAACCGGCGCCGCCGCCAAGCGCCCTGGAGCTCGCGGCACGCCGCGCCCAGGCACTGAGCTGCGAGCGGATCAGCGTCGCCGCCGTCGGCGACATCATGCTGGGTTCGGATTTTCCGGAAGCGCGGCTGCCGGCTGACGACGGCGCGGGCCAGTTGAGTGCGGCTGCGCCCATCCTCCGCCAGGCTGACATTGCCTTCGGTAACCTCGAAGGTGTGTTGCTGGCCGGGGGCGAACCGGCGAAGAAATGCCGCAACCCGTCGGCCTGCTACTTGTTCCGATCACCGCCCCGTTTCGCCCAGACCCTGGCCACGGCGGGCTTCACTGTGCTGAGCCTGGCCAACAATCACGCGCGTGACTTTGGCGAAGAGGGTCGTGATTCCACCATGGCCGCCCTCGATGCGGCGCGTGTGCTGCATTCCGGTCGCGAGGGCACCGTGGCGAGCTGGGAGCAGGGCGACAGTCGTGTGGCCATGATCGCCTTTGCCCCCTTCAAGGGGGCATGGCCGATGCTCGATCCGACGGGCGCAGAGGCGGCCGTGGCCGGGCTAGCCGCCGGTCACGACATTGTCATCGTGTCTTTCCACGGTGGCGGTGAAGGCGCCGATGCCGATCGCATCCCGTTCACCGAAGAGTTTTACCGGGAGGAGAACCGCGGCAACGTGGTGGAGTTCGCCCGCGCGATGGTGGAGGCGGGTGCCGACCTTGTGTTTGGCCATGGGCCCCACGTGCCGCGGGCAATGGAACTGCACCGTGAACGCCTGGTGGCCTACAGCCTCGGCAACTTCGCAACCTGGTGGGGAATCAACGTCGCCGGTACCAAAGGCTATGCACCAATACTCCGCGCCACGGTCGACGGCAACGGCCGCTTTGTAGCCGGCGATATCGTGTCCATGCGACAGCTTCGACCCGACGGCCCGCGCCGCGACGGCGCGGATCGGGCCGGGCGCATGATGCGTGAACTCACGGTGCTGGATTTCGGCGGCGGCGGCCTCAGCTTCGACAACAGCGGCACATTCAAGCCTGCGGCGGGCCCGGTGGCTGCTTGCGAGGCGGCGCCGTGACGCGACTGACCGACCTGTATCCCGGCCTGTATGACACCTTGCCTTACCTGCAGCTGGCCGAGCTGCCGACGCCACTGGACGACGCAGCCCGGATGGCCGCAAAACTCGGTATCCGGCGGCTGTGGATCAAGCGCGACGATATCTGCGCGCAGCCCTACGGCGGCAACAAGGTGCGCAAGCTCGAGCACCTGTTGGCCGACGCCCTGGAAAAGGGCTGCGATGCGGTGCTGACCTACGGCGCCGCCGGCTCGAATCACGCCCTGGCCACGTCCATCTATGCGCATCGTCTAGGGCTCGACTGCTACGCCGTCATGACGCCCCAGGCGCCGACGCCGAAGGTGGCCAACACCTTGCGTTATCACGCACTGCTGGGCACCAAGATCGTGGCGGCGGCAGGCTTCCAGGAAACGCGTGCGGTTCGCGATGCAGTGATGGCAGCCCATGCCACGGGTGGCGACAGGATCTATGACATCTGGTGGGGCGGCTCATCGTGGGTCGGCACCACGGGTTTCGTCAACGCCGCGCTGGAAATCGGTGAGCAGCTGGCCCGGGATCCGCCGGATTACATCTATGCGGCCGCGGGCACCCAGGGCACGGTTGCCGGTCTCGCGCTGGGCCTGCGGCTCCTGGGGTGGCCCACCAAGGTTTTCGGGGTCCGCGTGGTACCGATGCCGCTGCGCTTACCCGCCGCCTATGACCGCCTGTTCCGGGAAACGAACCGGGAACTGCATGCCCGGGACAGCAACTTCCCGCTGGTGGATGAACCGCTGACGAACTTCGAGCTCCGCGATGAGTTCCTGGGCGACGGCTACGCAATTCCTACCACCGGCACGACCGAAGCCGTGGCGCTGGCCAGCGAGCTGGGCAGCATAGAACTCGAAACCACCTACACCGGCAAGGCCATGGCGGCACTGGTGCACGATGCGCAAGCTGGCCGACTCACTGACAGCTCGGTCATATTCTGGTTGACCTACAACTCGTATCCTTATCCGCCGGAAATTTCCAACTACAGCGCCGACGATGTGCCGGCGGAGTTCCGCGCTTACTTCAGCTAGCTGCCCGCGCGACAGCCCGGGTACGGATGCCCTTAACGCTCGCCCGCCGCGGCCGCGACCCCGTGATATCCTGATTCCGGGGACAGGGCCGACACATTAGATTGCTACAGGCAGCCACCGTCGGCCGGGAGTACAGACATTGGAGAGTGGCCTCGCATACCTGCGCGTGCTCTGGTGGTTAGCCATCGGGTCCTGGTTTGCGTTTATTCCGATAGCCGCCTCGGCACAGGCCATCGAAGAAATCGTCGTTACGGTCCGCAAGCGAGAAGAAGCGCTGGCAGACGTGCCGCTGTCCGTGGCCGCCTTCGACGCCGAGCAGCTAAGGGCTCGCAACATCAACAACGCCTATGACCTGGCGACCTTCACTCCCAACTTCAATTTCAGCCCCAATATCATCGGTCGGCAGCTGGATGCGCCGAATATCCGCGGCCAGTTCAGCCCGTTGCTGGGCGGTTCGCCGGCCATCGGCAGCAGCAACGTCGCGTTTTATGTCGACGGCGTATTCATCACCGGCACCAGCAGCACGTTACCGATTGAAAATCTCGAACGCGTCGAAGTCCTGCGAGGACCCCAGGCAGCGCAGTTCGGCCGCTCCGCCTTCGCCGGGGCCGTGAACTTCATCACCCGCGCACCCACCAACAATTTCGAGGGCGAAGTGAACGCCCGCATGGGTGAAGACGCGGACTACAACCTGGGCGGTTTCCTGAGTGGTCCGATCATCAAGGGCAAATTGCTGTTCTTCGTCTCGGGCACCTACGAAACCTGGGACGGGGAATGGAACAACGCGTTGGTCCCATGCGCAACCGCCGCCGAGGACGGCGACGGTTGCACCTTCGTAACAAGAAATCTTTTCGGCACGTGGCCCGAGCTGCCGGCGTCCGCAACGACGCCCGATTTCTCCAAACTCGGCGGCGAAGAAACCTGGAACGTCACCGGCAAGATCGAGTGGCGGCCCCGCGACGATCTGGGCTTCAGCTTCAAAGCGAGTCATACGGAGACCAACGACGACCACTATGCGGCGTTTTTCGAAGATGAAACTAATTGTTTTCTACCCGGACAGAACGGCAGCCCGGCTACATCACCGGGCTGGTTCTGCGGGGAGCTGAAGATCGACGGCCTGCAAAACCAGATGAATATCGCCGACTTCGGGGCCGGCGCGTCGAGCGTTTACGGCACCGTGACCCGCGCACCCTTTGCCGGCGCCGAAAGCGAGACGAAGCGCTACCTGGTCGAGATCTTTTACGACCCGGGCGAGTGGAGCATCGTGGCCCGCTATGCCAACAACGAACAGGTTGTGGAGCAATATCGTGACCTGGATCGGGGTCCCTACCTGGGGCCGGCAGACATCGGCGTCTTTACCGGCGGCCAGAAAAACGACTTCAACGACGAATCCTTCGAATTCCGGGTGTCTTCGCCGCAGGACAATCGCTTCCGCGCGACGGGCGGCCTGTACTACTACAGCTCTGACGAAACCGCTTTCCAGCGGGACTTTACCGGCATCTGCCGGTTTAACTATGGCGACCCGCGCATCGGTCCCGGTGGGGTCGAGCTGTACGACGGAGACCCCGGATACCGCACCACGCGCCCGTCGCCCGTGGGTGATGCCGACGTGACCAACGAGGCGGTGTTCGGCAGCGTCGAGTACGACATCACGCCATACCTGACTGCCTCTGTCGAGGGTCGCTATGCGAAGGACACCCCGAAACGAAAATCACCTCGGGGAGTCTCGGAACAGAACGACTTCGAGAGCTTCTCCCCTCGTTACACACTCACTTATCGGCCAAACGATGACCTGACGCTCTATGGGCTGGCGGCGAAGGGCAACAAGCCCGGCGGATTCTTCTTTGCGTATTTCGACGTCGACGTGGACCCCGCCGTCACGCGCGCCGGAATTGATGACGGCGATGCACTGTTTGAGGAAGAAGAAGCCTGGACCTACGAAATCGGCGCCAAGACCAGCTGGCTGGATGGCCGCCTGGCTTTCAATGCCTCGCTGTTTTACATCGACTGGTCCAACCAGGCGATCAATGAAAATGTGAACATACCCACCGTCTGTAACGGGGTGAGTTTAGACGAACCGAACCGGATCCTTTTGAATGCCGGTGAGTCTCGAGTCTACGGATTAGAAATGGACATGCAGTTCGCGGCAACCACCAACCTGTTGCTGTCCCTTGCATACGGTCTGCAGGACACCAAGCTGGAGGACTTCAATTCGCTGACCTATGCAGGGCTGACCGGGGGCGACGGCGACGTGTCCGGCAACGAGGCCCCGCGAGTCCCGAAACACAATGTTACGGCCGGTGCGACCTACTCGAGGAGCCTGAACACCTCGCTCGACTGGTTCATTCGCACGGACTGGGTCTACGAGTCGGAGCAGTGGATCTCCGCCGTCAACGAAGCAGAAATCAGTGAGACCTACTTGTGGAACGCAAAGCTGGGCATAGAGAGCAGCGGGCTAGTCGCCAGCGTCTATGTGGACAACATTCTCGACGAGGATGCCCCGGTGCTGGTATCCGACTTTCCGAATTTCCGCAATTTTCCGGGCCAGCTGAGTACCAGCTTTCCGCTGGCGCCTCGGCGCGGCCGGAACTACGGGGTCAGCCTTACCTATCGCTTCGGTGGCAGCTAATAACAACGGCCAACACCCGCTCGCGACGTGGCGGTGGAAAAAGAAAACCCGGCACGAGCCGGGTTTTCATTGCCAATAGCCGTTTAGGCCAGGTGGTTCTGCTTCTCACCCACCCGAGCAGGCCGAGGGCGGCGCCGAACCGCCAGGCGGGGGGCAAAGCCGGCGGAACTCCATCGGCCGCGCCCGGGGGGTTGGTGCAGCCTTGCGATAGAGCCCGCCGGCGCCCGGCATACCGGGAGTGGCGGATGTTCCCCATTAGACGAACGCCGGGGAGCTTTCCTTCGCAGATCTACCGAGACCGCGCCCGCTGTCGCCGATTTGACCTAATGGGGTAAAAATCCACCTCCGCGACGGAGGATTCCAGGCTCCACGAACGTCTAAGGCATAAGATTGACGGGAGAGGGAACCTTTGGCTGGGATCGTTCATACGGACCGCGCCGTCGCCAGGAAGATCCTGGCGGGCGACGAGCGAGCCTTCCGGGAGTTATTCGACAATTTCTTCCCGCGGCTCTATCGCTTCGCCGTGGTGCGGCTGGACGGTGACCACGATGCGGCCTCGGACGTCGTGCAGCAAACCTTCTGCCGCGGGCTCGACAAGCTCGACACCTACCGCGCCGAAGCCGCTTTGTACACGTGGTTCTGCCAGATCTGCCGCAACGTGCTGGTGGACTACTGCCGGGCGAAAAACCGACGCGGGCAACGCGTGGTGCTGTTCGAAGATCACGCCGGCGTCCGGGCAATTGTCGACTCGCTAGCCGGGCCCGTTACCGATCGTCCGGAAACCGCGGCCTGGCAGCGCGACGTGTCGAGACTCGTGCAGGCCACGGTGGATGCGCTGCCTGCGCGCTACGGCGACGTACTGGAATGGAAATATGTAGACGGGCTGACCGTGAAGGAAATCGCGGCACGACTGGAGATGAGTGCAAAGGCAGCAGAATCGTTGCTGACCCGGGCCCGCGAAGGCTTTCGCCACGCGATGCTGGACATGGTAGACACCGATGACGCGTTGCGCCCGCCACAGCCGGCTGACGCAGGATGACGACCGATGAATGACGACTACCCACAGGATATGAGAGCCGCGCAACCTGCGAATAACGACGACCTGCTCGCTGAACTGATTCGTACTGCCGGCCGCCGGGAATCGCCGCCTGCAGAAGTTTACGACCAGGTGTACGCGGCGGCCCGGCAAACGTGGCAGGCGAAGCTGCAGGCTAAGCGGCAACGCACGATGACCCGAATGGCTGCCGCGCTGGCCGTGATTGGACTGGCCGGGGCCATTTATGTCCTGCAAAGTCCCGCGCCGAGCGCACAGGTAGCGACCGTCGCCCGGGTAATCGGCATGCTGGAAACGCGGCCGGCCGTCGATATGAACTGGCAACCCGTTGGTGATGCGGTGGCCGGGCTCAACCGCGGCGGCCAGCTACGCACCCGCGCCGGAGGCAGCGCCAGCCTGCGCCTGGACGGCGGGGTTTCGCTGCGCCTTGCCGCTGACACGGAAATCGCCCTGCAGTCCGCCGCGCGCGTGGAACTGCGCGCCGGCAAGCTCTATGTCGACACGGGCGGACGCGGCACCAACGAGCCGGTCATCGAGATCATTACGCCGGCCGGCACCGCGCGTGACGTGGGCACACAGTTTGAAGTGCGTTACGTCGACGACGCCTATCGCCTGCGCGTGCGCGAGGGCGAAGTGCTCCTGCTGCGCAGTGGCCAGAAACAGCTGGGCCGGACCGGCGAGCAGCTGACCATTACCTCCAGGGGAGAGCTGGCCACCACGCATGTCGCGCCCGATGATCCGGACTGGCGCTGGGTACAGATGATCGCCCCGGCACCGAGTATCGAGGACCAGCCGCTGAGCGTACTGCTGGACTGGGTGGCACGCGAAACCGGCCGCCCGGTGCGCTACCAGCGCCCGGCGCTGCAGGACAAGGCCGGCCTCACAATTTTGCACGGCAATATTCGCGACCTGGCGCCGATGGACGCGTTAGGCGTCGTCCTGGCGACCACGGATTTCACCTATGACGAACTCGATGACGGGACAATAATGATCAGGCTGAGAACGGACTAGTTCCGGCCACAAAGACCATGAGCCGGGGGGCGACAGTGAGAGGACTCGGGCGGTTTTGCACCCGCACCGCCGAAGCAGCGCTAACCGGCTTGCTGCTGCTCATCGTTGCGGCCCGCTTCGCCGTCGCCGCTGCCGGCTACGACAACCTGAGCCTGGAGCAGGCCATCGACCGCCTCGGCGACGAGGGTCTGCGCGTGTTCTACAGCAGTGATCTCGTGAAGCCGTGGATGCGCGTACGGCAAGAACCCGCGGCCAGCAATCCGCGCGACGTTCTCACGGAAATTCTCAGCCCCTACGGGCTCGCGACAGAGACCGCGGCGGATGGCGCGCTGGTCGTCGTGCGTGCAGCGTCTCCGGCTGCGCCAACCACCGGCACCGTGCGGGGCCGACTCGTGCAGCAATCGTCAGGCAAACCCATGGCCGGGGTGAAATTGCGGCTGAGTTCGCAGGCAGATATCGCGCTGACGGATACGGACGGGCGCTTCGAATTCCTGCGCGTTGCCCCGGGCACGCATCGGCTGCGGCTCGACACCGGGGCTGGCGTCTCACCGGGTCGTGTTCAGGTTCGCGCCGGCGAGGTCAGCAGGCTGGCCATTGAAGGCACACGATTACCCCAGACAGACCTGGCCGAAGTCATTGTCAGCGCCAGCCGCTATGAATTGTTTCGCCACACCGGACCATCGGCGTCGGCATTCACCGCGGCGGACCTGGAACTATTGCCGGAGATTGGCGACGACGGGCTGCGGGCAGTATCCCGGCTGCCCGGCACCGCTGGCAACGATGTGAGCGCGAAATCCAACGTGCGCGGCGGCGAAGTGGACGAAACGCTGGTGCGTTTCGACGGCCTGCGGCTCTACAACCCCTTTCACCTGAAAGACTTCCAGAGCCTTTTCAGTGCCATCGATCCGAGCCTGATCGAGGAGCTCAACATTTACACGGGCGGCTTCCCGGTCACCTATGGTGACCGGATGAGCAGCGTGATCGACATCACGCCCCTGGCGCCCACTGAAGCGCTCTACCGGGAACTTTCGCTCAGTTTTTTCAATGCGTCTGCGCTGGCGGCCGGCTCTTTCAACGACGGCCAGAGCGACTGGCTGGTGTCCGCCCGGCGCGGCAACCTGGACCTGATGTTCGACGTCTTCGACCCGGATCGCGGTGACCCGCGATACGTCGACATCTATGCGCGGTTTGGCCACCGCTTCAACGAGGGCTTGCGGGTGAGCGGCAACCTGCTGGTTTTCGACGACGACATCAAGATTTTCGATGATGAACAGGATGAACGGGCGAAGGCAAATTACCAGGACGAGTACTACTGGCTGCGTTTCGACCTGACGCCCAGCGACGTGCTGCAAGGTTCATTGATTGCCGCCCGGATCGACATGGACAGCAAGCGCCGCGGCACCTCTGAACAGGACGGAATTTCGGTCGGCGAGTTGTACGACAAGCGCGACTTCGACATCTGGGTCTTCCAGACTGACTGGTCATGGCGTGCGACGGACCGGCTCCTGGTCCAGGGCGGCGCCGAATGGCGGGACGAAGAAGGCAGTTACGCTTACCAGGACGAGGTCGAGTTTTCCCTGTTGTTCCTGACTCCGGGTGCTGAAACTGACCCGCAACGAACCACCGACCTCGACGCCTCGCCGGACGGCAGCAGTTACGGCATCTACGGTAATCTGCGCTTCGACGTGCTGGACTGGCTGACCACCGAGGCCGGCCTGCGCTGGGACAAGGAAACCCTGAGTCGGAGAAACGACGAGCAGTTCAGCCCGCGCCTGTCTTTGCTTGCTGATATCACTGATCGCACCAGCCTGCGGCTCAGCTGGGGCCGGTTTTTCCAGGCCCAGTCGGTGAACGAACTGCAGATTTCCGACGGCGTGACCGAGTTTTTCCCGGCCCAGCGCGCCGACCACTGGATCGCCAGCATTGAGCACGGTTTCCGCAACGGCATCGACCTGCGCGTGGAGGCCTTCCGCAAAGAGTACCGTGACCCGCGGCCGCGCTACGAGAACTTGCTGAACAGCCTGATCCTGCTGCCCGAACTGAAACCGGACCGTGTGGAAGTCGCACCGGACAAGGCCACTGCCGAAGGTATCGAGATATCCCTGAGTCGCTTCAGCACGGACCCGCTGAACTGGTGGGCGAGTTACACATGGTCAGTCATCGAAGACGATTTCAGCGTGACTCAGCGGCCCCGAAACTGGGATCAGACCTTCACCTGGCAAGGCGGCATCAGCTGGCGCACGGCACGTTGGGAGCTGAGCCTCTCGGGCAGCTACCGGCGAGGCTGGCCGACCACCGACGCCTTCCTGGTGGCCTCGGACCCGATACCGCTGGTCGCCACCGGCTCGCGGAACGGCGAGCGGCTGAGTTCGTCCATTAGCCTGGACGCGCGTGTCGCGCGCAAGTACGACCTGGGCGACGCGGGCAAACTCACCGTATTCGGCCAACTCAACAATATGCTCAACCGGGGCAACAAGTGTTGCGTGGAGTATGAAGTGGAAGAGTTCGAGAACGGAGAACCGTACCTGGATCTCGAGAACAAGAAAGGCGTGCCGGTCGTGCCGTCGCTGGGTGTGACCTGGCAGTTCTAGTCGGCCTGCGGTCGCGTTCCTGCGATTACATTCGGCGGCGTGAGACAAAGCCGAGAAGCTGCAGGCCAACAGCAAGCAGAGCGACAACGACCAGCAACGCGACCAGGACCACATTGCGGATTTCGAGAAGCTGAAATGCGGCTCCATGGACAACCGTGAGGCCAAATGCCCAGTAGGCCGAGCGCTGCCAGCGCTTCCACCGTTTCGGGCCCAGGCGCCTCAGGACACGGTCGTTAGACAGCGAGAGCAGCAGCACAACGAGCACGGCAACGACCATGCCAGCGATCGTGCCCCAGGTAAACAGTTGCCGGCCCAGCTCCGGAGACACAAGTCCGGCACCGGTATCGACGTAGCGGGCCAGGTAGGCCTGGTTCATCGTTTGATCGACGCCGACGAAGAAATGCACCAGGCCTGCTATCCCGCTCCAGATCCCGATGTCGCGGCGCAGGTAGTTGTTAAGCGGCGGCGTCGCCATTTGCCGTACCTTGAGGGGGCCGACGGACAGCGCGGCGGCCATATACAGGAGACATGCATAGGCCGTGGCGATGCTCAGATGATCTGCACTCGTCTCGCCGGGACGCAGCCAGGCTGTCGCCGCAAAGATCGCGACGCTGCCGAAAGCCAGCGCAGCATGGTGCCGCAACCGCAGCTGACTAGGCGCCATCCTGCAAGTAATCAAAGTGATGGCGGACGCTGAGTTCGGCCTTGGTGAGTTCTTTGCCCAGATAGGCCGCGTGATCCAGCTTCAACACCCAGCCATTGCGAATCAACGTGGGGTAAGTGCTGCGCGCATCCCGGCACAAAGGCCACGACTTCTGCGTGACCTTTATGCTGGCAAAGGTCCGGCTCAGGAAGAAGCGGACGTTTTCCATGTTGCTGGGCATGACGCCCCTCGCGATGAGGACACGACCATGATAATTGACCATCCGGGCGCCCAACAGCATCAGGGCTTTCCCACAGCCCGTATCCTGCTGGTGCCGGTATGCATGCACCGGCACCAGGCTTGTTCAGGCGGCCGGGCGGCGCCGAATCCAGCCCAGCAGGCCAAGGGCAGAAGCGAACATCCAGGCGGCCGCGGGTATCGGAATGGGGCGGATATCAACCAGTTCGAACACCACTTCGGGGTCTTCGAACATTTCATTCAGATCTTCTTCGACCAGGATCAGCCCGGTGCCCGGCGCGTAGTACTTGAACTCACGGGCATCCGGGTCCACTTCGTTGCCCTCCAGGATCTGCAACACGTCGTTGAAGGTCCCAAAATCAATGGTCACCTCGTTGCCCGCAGAAAACGGCGTACCGTTGTCCAGCGCAATGCCGGGCGCGTACTCCTGGTAGTAGTTGAAAGCGATAGGCTGCGGCGCGGCCAGCATGATGATGCCTGGCAGGTTGTCGCCCTCCCCGGCGATCCATTCACCGTCGTTATTGGTGCCCGTCAGGATGCCGTCATCGTCGTACTCGAAATTGGTCACGTTCTCACCAAAATACCAGACGTTGCCAGCGGTATCCTGGGCGTAGTAGTCGAAGGTACGTTCGAGAATCACTCCGTCCTCGAATTCTTCGTCGCGCTGAACCTGGGTTTGAACACCAAGAATCATCGGGCCGGGCCCGAGATTGGTAAGCTCCGAGCGCCCCGTCACGATCTCGCCTTCGTCCTCAATTTCAGCCTCGTAGACATAGATGTTCACGAAGTCCGTCATCGGGAAGAACGGGTTGTCGATGGGTGCTCCGGGATCAAAAGTCTGCACGGCCCAGTAGGGCAGGAGCGGCGCAGCAGCGGCTACCTGAGACACGGTCAGCAGGACTGCGGCCAGCGAAAGCTTCAATATGTTTACAGTCGTCTTCATTGGTTTACCCCTGGAGTCGATCATTGTTGTTGGTCGAGAGGCAGGTCGCGTCGTCGCGAGAGAATCAGCCACTCTTTGGGTTAGACGACTGGCGCGGTGATTTCCTTCGCCTCCTTTCGGTATCGGCCCACGCACGAATCTGCGGGAACGGCGACCGTCACCAGCAGCGTGGGCTTTCTTTTACATAATCCTGGCCGCGTTCCAGGAGCACTAAGAAGCCTCGCACAGGCACATGGCTACAGCGCGCCAAGCAGCTCCGCGAGATTGTCGTCGGCGGCCTCCCGAATCGCCGGATCGCTGTCGGCAAGCAATTGCGTCAGGTAGCCAATAGCAGCCTCACCGCCGATGCGGCCCAAGGCATCGGCGGCACTCTCGCGAACATCCGCATCCGGGTCGCTCAACAAGACGGCCAGCGCGTGCGCGGACTCGTCACCGCCCAGTTCACCCAAGGTCTCCGCGGCTGCTTCGCGCATATCGCGATCGGTGTCGGCCAGCGCATCGCGCAGCCTGTCTGTCAATCCCGCGTCGAGGGCCTCAGCCTGCAGATAGATTATTTCTGTCTCGTCGACACCGGTTGGCGGGCGAATGATGTCTTCGCTGCCGGAGCGCACACTTGAATCGGCGAGCACCCACAACCGGTTGCCGCCTTGCTGCGGGGGCTGGAAATAACTCAGGACGAAGCTGCGGCCTTGCAGAATGCGCTTGGCCGCCAGCTGTGGCGACACGCCCTGCAGGTCGACAGAGACAGTCTCTTCCAGGACCTCCCGCAGTATCACGGTCAACCCGCAGTGTCGCGACAAGTCGGCCAGCACACTGCGAATGGGCACATCCAGGGCGTGCACGCTAATTGTCTGGCCGGCGCAGGCCACCACGAGATTATCGGGTGGCCCGTCGGCTATCACCGAAAACGGGAGCGCGAAGCCAGCCAGAAGACTGACCCCGCGCGCCGCAATAGAGACTCTGCCGGCCACTAGGGCAGCACTGCGAAACAGCTTTCGCTGCTGGTCTCGTTGCCACCGGCATCGGTGACCAGAACCTGGAACTTGAACTCTTCGGCCAGGGCAATGAAGTCAGCCGGCACCGCAAAGCTCGTAGCATCAGGCGGCAGAGTCACCTCGAGCTTGTACGGTGTCTCGTCAACTTCCACGGCCACTTCATAGCGAGTGACATTGATGTCGCCGGACCGGCCGATGTCGGGATGCGAATGGGTCACCTCATCCCAGCTCAGCACGACGGGATTGGCGACCTCCGGGACCACGCCCTCGTCGCAGTCTTCCGGCGCAGCCTGGCTTGAAACCGCCAGGTTCTCGGGTGGAGCCGGCAACACGTGGGTAATCCGGATTTCGTTCTCGCGCTCTTCGCCTTCCAGGGTCCGGCCCTCGATCTCGTAAATACCCTGGGGAAAGCGCGCAAAGAACTCGGCCGGCGACAAATCATCGAACTGCGGTTCAGCGCTTTCGAAGGCCAGCTCCGTCAGACCCTGCTTGCGCAGCCGTCCGCGGCTGGTGATGTTGAGCATCTTCCGGCCCCGCGGATCTTCCACGACAACCCGCTTCCACGGCTCGCCGTCCAGCTTCATGTGAATGCCGAGGTCGCCGTCGGTATCGTTCAGCTGGAAGAACAGCTTGCCGACGTCAAAGGGTGTCTCTTCTTCGTCATCGGCCCAGCTCGTGGTAGCGGCAAAGGCGAATAACGCGGTGGCTGCTGCCACTGCAGACAAATGGATACGGTGTTTCATCAGATTGTCTCCGCAACAATGTGTTCATGTCTATAGACGCCGGTGCGAACACAATCCTTTGGTAGAGGCTGACATGAGCCGCGCAGGTCACCGAGGTGGTATCTTGCTGGCAGGGCCATCACAGGCTAGCCCGGAAAAACTAGCCGCTTCCAAAGAGAGATTCTGAGATGAATACCATTCTCATCACTGGGGCCAACCGGGGCATCGGCCTGGAACTCTGCCGTCAACTGGCTGCCCGCGGCGACCAGGTCATCGCTGCCTGCCGCAATGCGAACGAAGAATTGCGCGAGCTGCCCGTGCAGGTGATCGAGAACGTCGACGTCACCAGCGATGACTCTGCGGCGAGCCTGGCCGAAAGCCTGGGTGGCCAGCAGATCGACATCCTGGTCAACAACGCCGGAATACTCACCAGCGAATCCTTGGACGATCTCGATTTCGATCGCATGCGCAGGCAATACGAGGTGAATGCCCTCGGACCGTTGAGAATCACCAACGCACTGCTGGGCAACCTGGTTCAGGGCTCCAAGGTAATTGTGCTGTCCAGTCGCGTGGGCTCCATGGCGGACAACGCATCCGGCGGCATTTACGGCTACCGGATGTCGAAGGCGGCC
Source organism: uncultured Gammaproteobacteria bacterium (assembly GCA_947258805.1). The sequence goes on from CAMYJV010000002.1 coordinate 20,744, forward strand.
GTCAATATGGCTGCTGTGAACCTTGCCCTGGATCTGCGCCCGCGCGGCATTCCAGTCATGATTCTGCATCCCGGCATGGTCGCCACGGAAATGACCGGGCGCACGGGCATTGCGGCTGCCGATTCCGCCGCCGGATTGATCGCGAGAATGGATGAACTGACCATGGAGCAAACCGGCAGCTTCTGGCATGCGGAAGGCTACCAGTTGCCGTGGTAATGAGTCGCTCGTCCCAGCGTTTGCTTTCGTCTGCGGTCGTTATGGGCTAGTCGTCGCCCAACTGCCGGAAATCGACACCCAGCGAACGCAGCTTGCGATACAGGTGCGTACGCTCCATCCCCACGCGTTTCGCCAGCTGGCCCACCTTTCCGCCGCAGAGTTTTAGTTGCTGAGTGAGATAGGCTCGCTCGAATTGCTCCCGCGCCTCGCGCAGCGGCAGCGACAACAGGTCCTGTTTCACCAGCGGCTCACCCGCTTCGCCGGACGGGCTTTCCAGCGCCCCTTCCAGTTCCTCTAATGCAATCTCTTCTTCACCCTCGGACATCAGCAAGCGGCGCACGAGACGCTTCAGTTCACCGACGTTGCCCGGCCACGGATAGTTGCGCAGACGATTCTGCGCCGCCACGCCAAAGTGCCGGTACGGCAAGTTATCGGCGTCAACATACAGATCCGCATAGCGCCGCAGCAGGTCGGAGATGTCTTCCGGATGCTCACGGAGTGGCGGTACGTCGAGTTGCAGTACGCCAATGGCTGCGAGCAGCTGCGGGTCAAGACCAAAAGCTTCCGGGTTCCGTCGCGCGTCAGCACTCACTGACGCAATGACCCGGCATCGCAAGGGTGTCTGCTGCGCGTGGCCAAGCCGTGCATAGCTGCCCTGCTGCAACACTCCGAGCAGGAGACGCTGCGCCTCCGGACAAAGGGACTGCAGATCGGCAATGAACAGCACGCCGCTGCCGGCCTGTTCGAACAGACCTGGCTCGGGGCCAGTCGTAGATTCTGCCCCGAGCAGAACTTGCGCTGCGTTCTCCGCCGGAATCCCTGCTGCCGATACCCGAACAAACTCTTCGGCCCCGCGGTCGCCGACCGCATGCACGAGCCGGGCAACAATTTCGCGACCGCTGCCGGTTTCGCCAGCAATCAACAGCGGCGGCGCGTGCGAAGCGACTTCCCGGGCCCGCTCGCGAAGCTCGCGGATCAGCGGGCTCTTCCCCAGCGGCTCCTCACCCGACGGCAACAAGCCGCCGCGTACCTGCGGCACGGGAACCCCGCGTTGCAGCGCCAGCTCGACAGTGCGCAGGAGCTTCTGCAGCGACAGGGGTTTCTCGACAAAATCCACGGCGCCCAGGCGCGTGGCTTCGACCGCTGTCTCCACGGTACCGTGGCCCGACATCACCACCACCGGGCAAGCCGGCCCGCCATCGCGCGACCATTCCTTCAGCAACGTGATGCCGTCGACGTCAGGCATCCAGACGTCCAGCAGCACGAGATGGGGCTGATCAGTGCGGAATCTTTCCCGTGCCTCTGCACCGTCGGCCGCAGTAGCGACCTGGTAGCCCTCTTCGGACAGGATCTCATCGATCAGGGTCCGGATGTCGGCCTCGTCGTCAACTACCAGGATCTGTGGCGTTGTCATGCGTGCTCCCTCCACCGCTCGTCTTTCCTGCGGCTGTCGTTTTCGTTGTCTGTTCCATCAACCTGGTGGCGCGGCAGCCGCACGTGCACGGCTGCGCCGCCACCCGCGGTGTTCTCGGCCACCACGCTGCCGCCGTGTTCCTCCACCAGTTTCTTCACAATGGCCAGGCCGAGGCCCGTGCCCTTGGCCTTCGTCGTCACGTAAGGTTCGAATATCTTGTCCAGGGTCTCGGGATCCAGGCCCGGCCCGTTGTCGCTGACCACCAGCTCTATGTCACCGTTTGCAGCGATCCGCGTGGCGACGGTCACGCGGCCATCCTCACGGCTATCGAGGGCTTCCAGCGCATTCCTGATCAGGTTGTGCAGCACCTGGCGCATACGGACCACGTCTGCGGCCACTGTCCCGGCGCCCTGGTCCAGTTCTAGCTTGATGGCGGGATGGCCGTCGCGTGCCGGGTAAAGGTAAGACACCTCCCGCACGAGCTGGTTGAGGTCCACCACGGCCAGGGACAGCGCGGGCGCGCGGGCATACTCGCTGAAGGCGTTAACCATGTCGCGCATGGCTTCTACCTGCTGAACGATGGTATGCGTCGCGCGATCCAGGACTTCGGCATCGGCCACGTCCACTTTGTTCAGGTAACGCCGGCGTATGCGTTCGGCGGACAGCTGAATTGGGGTAAGCGGGTTCTTGATCTCGTGAGCCAGCCGGCGCGCCACTTCACCCCACGCAGCGTCGCGCTGTGCACGCACCAGGTTCGTCACGTCATCGAACACGATGACTTTACCGGCCGCGCCCATCTCGTCTGCCGGCAGCGCGGTACTCGCACAGACCAGCGTCCGCCGGCCCGTCTCCGTCCGCAGTTCCAGTTCGGCCCGCCACTCGTGGCCCTCCTTCTCGCCATGAGTCCGCAGGGCCGAAACGAATTGGGCGACCAGCGGTCGCTGGTGGGCAAGCTCGTCCAGCGGGTGCCCTTCGCTGCGCGCCAGGTCTGCGTCCAGAATCACCCCGGCCGCTTCATTCGCAATGCGAATAGAACCGTCTGACTCGAGCGCAATCACCCCCGTGGTCAGCCGCGCGAGGATAGCTGCCAGCTGCGCGCGCTCTTCTTCCACCTGCTGCTGGCTCCAGCGAGCCGCTTCCCGCGCGTTCTTCAACCGCAGAATCATCTCGTTGAAGGAATCGATCAGGAACCCCACCTCGTCGTGGGTGGCAATGGGCAGGCGCGTATCGAGATCGCCGCGGGCCACGGCCTGGGTCCCGGCCACCAGCGATTGCAAAGGCGCAACCAGGCGCCTGGTGAAAAACACGCCGCCATACAGGGCCGCCAGGAAGCAGCACAACACGACCAGTGTCAGCGTGATGGTAAAGCTCGACTGCAAGGGTTCCCGCAGGAACGCCAGTTCGCGGTAGCGGCGATAACTCTGTTCGACAGAATCGGCCAGAATGCCGATACGCCCGCCCACGGGGTACAAACCCTGCACCACCAGCGTTTCGGCGCCTGGCGCCCGCGGGCGCAGCGACACCGCGGCACGCACCTGGAAACGGCCGGCGGGCGCGGGCTCCAGGCTCACGTAGCGACCGGAGCGGCGCAGCCCGATGCTCATGTCGTCGGGCGGCGGTGACGGAAACAGGGCGGCGGGGTCGCTCGTGCTGGTGGCGATGATCCGCGAACCGTCGCCAAATACCGTGATTTCCATGGCCCCGGCTTCGCGACGCAGATCGCCCAGCACGCTCACCAGCTGCATCGGCCGGATACCATCGATCTGCACGGCCGCAAGCCGGGTCTTTTCCAGGTCTTCGCGCATACGCACGTCCAGGGCAGACCGGCTGAGCTCCAGCGCATCGCCGAGGCCCTGCTCCACACGCACGTCGAACCAGCTGTCGATACCCTGGTTAAGAAACTGCACGGCGAAGTACCAGACAATTACCAGTGGCGCGACCGCCAGGGTGACAAACGCAAGCAGCATTCGGGTCTTCAGCCGCGCGCCGGCCTTCCCGGTGCGGAAGTCGCGTACAAGCCGGTACAGGTTGCTGGAGATCAGCAGCAGCAACACGACGGCGCCGATACCATTGATCAGCAGCAACAAATCGTGCGTGCGGCCGAACTGTTCCGAATCCTGGGACGTCAGCCCAAGCAGCACCAGCGCGCTCGCGCCGAGCAGCACCGCTGCCACTACCAGGCTACGCCCAGCCAGTTTTTTTAGTCCCTTATAGTCCATCCGTACCAATCACTCGCAAGCCGGAAGCCGCTGCTCCAGAAGGCAATCAGGCGCAGCGGGCCCGGCAGCGTGTCCTGATCGAGCACCACGCGCAGCCGCATGCGGTGCGTGGCTTTGGCGTCCAGCAACGCCGCATCGATCACCGGCAGACCGTTCACGCGTCCGAGGCTCGACAGCGCCGAGAACAGGGTCGCGTAGGAGGCCTGCTGGCCGCTGTTGAGATTGCGTACCACGTAGCGCTGGGTCAGCGGTTCATAACTGAGCGTGGAGTCCTGCTGCAGCTCCGCGACCAGCGCATCGGGCAGGAACGCGCGTTTGCGAATGACCTCGATCTGCATCTGGATTGTGAGCACGACCCCGTTGTCGAGAGCTTCCAGCGCCTTGTCACTGAGTTCGTAGTCGATGCGCGCGTCGACGAAATACACGTTGTCGGCGAGCCGCGCCGCAGCGCTGCGCACCTCGAAACTCCCGGCGGCAGCCCAGGCGACAGAAGCGCCAAGCAGCACCGGGAGCGCCCATGCCGGCGCGATCCGGCGGGCGGTCTGGTGGAAGCAGCCATTGTGGGTCGCGTGCATTCTTTGGGTGGCTGGCGCCCTGTCGGGGTTCGGTCCTCGGGCGGACCTGGCAGCTGGGCCTGTCAGCGTATCGGGGTAACGACGTTCAGTCGATGCTTTTCTGCAACAGAAGATAATAGAACCCGTCGGTATCGGCCACATCCGGCAGCAGCTGATAGCCGGGCCCGCTCCCGGCGGTCAGCCCCGCCAGCCGGTCATCCAGCGGACGCAGCTCAGCCGCTGCGGGCGTCCGGTCGAGGAACCAGCGGGCAACGCCCCGGTTTTCTGCGGGCAACACCGAGCAGGTGGCATACAACAGGCGGCCCCCCGGCCGCAGCAGCGGCCACAGCCGCGCCAGCATTTCCTGCTGGCGCTCGGCCAGGGCCGGGATGTCGGCGGCCCGGCGCAAGAACCGGATGTCCGGGTGACGGCGGATGACGCCGCTCGCTGAACAAGGCGCGTCGATGAGCATGCAGTCGAAGGCCTGGCCGTCCCACCAGTCGTCGGGGCCCATAGCGTCGCCGGTCGTGATCTGCGCAGTCAGGCCGGCGCGTGCCAGGTTTTGCCGAAGGCGTTGCAGCCTCTGCGCGTCAGCGTCGAGGGCCTGCAGCTCCAGCTCCCCACCGGTGCGTTCGAGCAGGTGCAGGGCCTTGCCGCCCGGCGCTGCGCAGGCGTCCAGCACCCGCATGCCCGGTTCGGGGGCGAGCAGGTGGGCCGCCAGCTGGGAGGCTGCGTCCTGCACCGACACCCGGCCCGCGGCAAAGCCGGGCAGCTGGTCGACCGCCACCGGCGCTTGCAGCCGCAGTGCGTCCGGAAATGCCGGCACTGCGTCAGCTTCCAGCCCCGCCGCGGCCAGTTGCTCCTGGTAATCCGCCTGGGTCGTCTGCGCACAGTTGACGCGCAGCCACATGGGCGGCGCCACCTGGTTGATGGCGCATACGGCCTCCCAGTGCGAGGGCCAGGCACGGCGCAACTCTCTGAGCAACCAGTTCGGATGCGCGTAACGCGCTTCGTCTTGCTGCATCACGCTGTCCAACAGCGCCTCGCGTTCGCGCTGGTAACGGCGCAGGGCCGCGTTGACCAGGCCGGCGGCGCGGGGTCGGCCCAGGCGCCTGGCGGCGGCCACGCTGGTCGACACCGTGGCGTATTCGGGCGAGCGCCCGTATTCCAGTTCGTAGAGGCCCACAGACAACAGAGACTCAAGCACCCGGTCTCGCGCGCGCAGCGGGCGATCCAGCAACAGCGCCAGGATAGCGCGGTGCCGCAGGTGCCAGCGCAGCGCACCGAAGGCCAGGGCGCGGAGCTGAGCACGCTCCCGGCCGACGGGCACCTGGTCTTCAACGGCAGCGAGCGCGCGGTCGAGGGTGGAGCCGTCATGCAGCACACGATGCACCGCACCGGCTGCAGCCGCCCGCGCGCCGATGCCATCGGCCCGTGCGTTCATACGCCCAGCCGCTTGCCGATCAGCTCGCAGCCGCGGGCAAATGCCAGGGCTGAAGTGCGTGCGCGGCCTGCCGCCTGGACTTCGAGCAGGCGTAACACGCCGTCGCCGCTCTGGACCAGAACGCCGGCGTTATCAATTTTGATTATCGTCCCTGGCGCAGCATGGGAAGGCGCCTTCGAGGGCTCCGCACGCCAGATCCGTAACTGTTGCCCGTCGAGCAGGGTGTCGGCCACCGGCCAGCCAAAATAGGCCCGCACCTGCCGGTCGAGTTCCACAACGCTGCGTGCCCAGTCGAGCCGGGCGTCAGATTTCTTGATGCGGCGCGCATAGGTCACGCCCTTCGCCGATTGCGCTTCGGCCGCGAGGGCGCCGGCGAGAACGGCGTCGAGGTGTCTTGCCAGGAGCTGCGCGCCGAGGCCGGCCAGGCGGTCGTGAAGTTCACTGGAAGTCTCACGCGCACCGATGGCGACCGCCGCGTGAGCCAGCACAGGCCCGGTATCCAGGCCCGGCTCCAGCTGCATCAGGCATACCCCCGTGTGGGTATCGCCTGCCAGCAACGCTGCCTGAATCGGCGCCGCGCCCCGCCAGCGCGGCAACAGCGATGCGTGCACATTGATACAACCGCGCCGGGGCAATTCGAGGACGGCCGGCGGCAACAACAGACCATAGGCCACGACTACCATCAGCTCCGGCGCGAATTTGCGCAGTTCGGCCTGCACCTCTGCAGCCTTTAATGAGACCGGTTGCAACACCGGGATACCGTGTTCGGTGGCCACCTCTTTGACCGGGCTCGGCCTGGGACGGCGGCCCCGGCCGGCCGGCCGGTCGGGCTGGGTCAGCACCGCGGCGACTTCATGATCGCTGGCCAGCAGCGCACGCAGGCTGGGCACCGCGAAGTCGGGGGTGCCGGCAAACAGGATTGGCCGGCCGGAGCCGCTCATCGGGCCTCCCGGGAGTTTGGCCGAATCAGGTCAGATTGCCGGGACGGCCGAGGTGTCCCGGTCCTTGCTGTCTTCGCGGCGCCGGGACTTTTCCAGCCGTTTGCGCAGCCGCTGGCGCTTCAGCTGCGACAGGTAGTCCACGAACAGCTTGCCTTCCAGGTGATCCATCTCGTGCTGGATGCAGATGGCGAGCAGGCCTTCCGCGTCCATTTCGAAGGGCTCGCCGTCACGCCCCAGCGCCCGGACGCGGATGGTCTCCGCCCGCGGCACGGTCTCGGTGAAGCCGGGCACCGACAGGCAGCCCTCTTCACTTTCACAGTCACCTGCCTGCGTGATGATTTCCGGGTTGATCAGGACCAGGGGCTGGTTGCCCTCTTCGGACACGTCCATGACCAATAATCGCTGGTGGATATCCACCTGGGTGGCCGCCAGACCCACGCCCGGCGCCGCATACATGGTCTCGAGCATATCGTCCGCGAGCTGGCGGATTTCGTCGTCCACCGCCTCTACCGGCGCCGCTTTGATGCGCAGCCGAGGGTCCGGAAACTCAAGAATCGTCAGGCGGGCCATGTTGCTTCCTTCACAGTTTCGAAGAGAAAGCTGTCAGATTGCATTGATTTTATGCTATATCAAGCCCTAGACCGTCTGGCGAGTGGCTGGTTTCAGGGGACGCCGGAGTCGGGCGGGTGGTTGTCGCGCACGCGTTGGGGTGCGTTTGGGATTATAGCAGTGGCTGGTCCCGGCCCGATGCGGCATTGAATTTAGGGATGGACGCCATGATCAGGTTCCTGCCCATGCGCCGGGTTCTGCACTCCGCGCTTCTTGTCATAAGTACCGTCCTGGTGGTCGTTGCCGCAGCGGGCACAGCCGCGGGCAGCGGTGTGGGCGCGTCGGTGGCAGCCCAGTCGGGCCCGGCGCTCAACCCGCGCCACCCGGAACGCTATGTCGTCAAGCGAGGCGACACGCTGTGGGACATCTCCGGCATGTTCCTGCGTGACCCGTGGTTCTGGCCCGAGATCTGGTATGTGAATCCCCAGGTCCGCAACCCGCACCTTATATACCCCGGTGACGTGTTGACGCTGGTCTACGTCGACGGTCAGCCGCAGATTCGGCTGGAGCGGGGCGCCCAGAGCAGCGGCTCCGGGAGGCTGTCGCCGCGCATCCGTGAAGAAGATCTTCCGGAAGCCATCGACACGATCCCCTTCGAGATCATCGGCGCGTTCCTGAGCAAAGGCGCGGTGCTGACCGACGACGAGGTAAACCAGCTGCCATATATCCTGGCCATTCGTGACGGCCACCTTACTGGTGCGGCCGGCAACGATGTGTACGTGCGCGGCAACGTGAAAGGGGAAGGCGGCTACAGCGTGGTGCACATCGGCGAACAGCTGGTGGATCCGGACGACGAAACCGTGGTCGGCTATGAAGGTATCTTTGTGGGTGAAGGCACGCTGCGCCGCACGGGAGATCCCGCCACCCTGCGCCTGACCCGCACGAACCGTGAAGCCCTGGAAGGCGATCGGCTGCTGACTCTCGAGTTCAACGTGCCGTTGAATTTTTACCCTCGTGCGCCGCAACAGGACATTCAGGGCAGCATCATTCACGTGGTCGACGGTATGTCGCGCATTGGCCAGTACCAGGTGGTGGTACTGAATCGCGGCGACCGTGATGGCCTGGAACCCGGCCACGTGCTCACGGTGATGCGCCGCGGCATCGAAGTCGAAGACCGCGGCGGCAATCGCGAATACCGCGAGTTCACATCCCGGCGCAACCAGTCAAAAGGGCTGTTTGGCGAGAAAGTGCAGTTGCCGGACGAACCGGCCGGCACTGTAATGGTGTTCAAGACCTACGAGCGCATCAGTTACGCGCTGGTCATGGAGGCCGACGAGGCCATTAAGATTCTGGACGGGGTCGTGAACCCCATCTGATCGCCGTCGGGGCCTCCCGCCCACCGCGGCGGGAGGTGCACTACGGATACCCACTGGCTGACCCTCGGCCTGGCCCAGGGACGCTGCAACCAGTCGCTGACGCCCTTACTGGCCGCCTTTGGCGGCCCGCAAGGAATCCTGCGCGCACACCCCGCCGCGCTCAGGGACGCCGGGCTCCCACCGGCCACCGTGCGTGCGCTGCGCAATCCGGATACCGCCATCATGCGCCGCACGGAAAGCTGGCTGACCGAGCCCGGGCATTGCGCCGTGACCTGGGACGACGATTGCTACCCGCCGTTGCTGCGCGAGATTCCGGATCCACCCGTGTTGCTGTTTCTGCGTGGCGACCCGGCGGTGGCGAGTCTGCCGCAGCTCGCCGTGGTGGGCAGCCGCAATGCCACGCCGGGCGGTTCCGACATCGCCCGCCGTTTCGCGGCCCGGCTGGGCCAGGCAGGTTTCTGCATTACCAGCGGGCTGGCCCGCGGCATTGACGCCGCCGCTCACGCCGGCGCGCTGGACACCGGCGCGCCCACTGTGGCCGTGTGCGGGACCGGACCGGATATCGTGTACCCGGCAGCGCACCGGCACCTGGCCGCAAGTATCAAGGCCAACGGCGCGATACTGACGGAATTCCCGCCCGGCACCGGCCCACGCCCCGCGCACTTTCCCCGGCGCAATCGCTTGATCAGCGGCCTCGCTGTCGGGGTGCTGGTGGTGGAGGCCGGCGAGCGCAGCGGCGCGCTGATCACCGCACGCCTCGCAGCCAACCAGGGGCGCGAGGTATTTGCGGTCCCGGGCTCCATACGCCAGCCGCTGACCCGCGGGTGTCACCGGTTGCTGCGCCAGGGCGCGACCCTCGTGGAAGATCCGGACGATATCGTCGTGGAACTTGGCAGCCTGCTAGCCCATTGCGCGCAAGCGGTTGAACAAAATATCCCGTCGCGTGTTGATCATAAGGCGACACCTATTGAACCCGCGGCCAAACGCCTGTTGCACCGCATGGGGTGGGAACCGGTTTCCGTTGACGATCTCGTGCGCTGGACCGGATTGACGACGGCGGAGCTTTGCTCCATGCTCGTGACATTGGAACTGGCTGGGCGCGTTGTATCGCTTACAGGGAGCCGGTTTCAGCGGAGGGAAGAAAAGGCGCCAATATGAGCGAAACCGTTCTTGATGTGCTCATGTACCTGTTCGAAACCTACTCCGAACAGGACTTTGAACCGGAAACCGAACCTGATCAGGCAGTTCTGCGTGAGGAATTGCTGCAGGCGGGTTTTGGTGAGCTGGAAGTCGACCATGCGCTGGACTGGCTCGAAGGCCTCGGCGCGCGCCAGGACGAGCCCTTTCACTCGCCGCCGGCCGAGCGCTCGGTGCGCCTGTTCAACGAGTTCGAACTGGGCCGTCTCGACGCCGCCTGCCGCGGCTACATCCTGTACCTGGAACAGATCGGCATCTTATCGCCCATGCAGCGGGAACTGGTTATTGACCGCCTGGTTGCCCTGGGTCCCGGTGATATCGACGTCGACCAGGTCAAGTGGGTGGTGCTGATGGTGCTATTCAGCCAGCCTGGCCAGGAGACCGCCTTTGCCCGGATGGAGGACCTGGTGTTCGAAGAAAACACCGGGATGATCAACTGATTAGCCCCCCGGGAAACTTATTAGTATGCTCCGACCGCGGCCCTGCCGCGGTTTTGCTTTATTAGCACCAGGAACAGGATGGCCCGCAATATCGTCATTGTCGAATCGCCAGCCAAGGCGAAGACCATCGAGAAGTATCTCGGTAAGGATTTCACCGTGCTCGCGTCATACGGTCACGTGCGCGACCTGGTGCCCAAAGAAGGTGCTGTCGATCCCGAGCACAACTTCGCGATGAAGTACGAAATCATCGAGAAGAACGAAAAACACGTCAACGCGATTCAGAAGGCCCTGAAGAAAGCGAGTGCGCTGTACCTCGCTACTGACCCGGACCGTGAAGGCGAAGCGATTTCCTGGCACCTGTATGAGCTGTTGAAAGAACGCGGCTTGCTGAAAGACAAAGACGTGCATCGCGTGGTGTTTTACGAGATCACCAAAGGTGCGGTACAGGAAGCCATCGCCAATCCCCGCGGCCTGTCCGCTGAACTGGTCGATGCGCAGCAGGCACGACGGGCGCTGGACTACCTGGTGGGCTTTAACCTGTCGCCACTGCTGTGGAAGAAGGTGCGCCAGGGTTTGTCGGCAGGTCGGGTGCAGAGCCCGGCGCTGCGCATGATCTGCGAGCGCGAAGCCGAAATCGAGGCCTTCAAGCCCCGAGAGTACTGGAGCATCGAGGCCGACCTGCAGCACGAGGGTTCGGCATTCCCGGCGCGACTGGCGGAATATCGCGGCACCAAGGTCGAGCAGTTCAGCTTCGGCGATGAAACCACCGCAACGGGCGTGCGCGATGACCTGATTACCGCCGCCGGCGGCAAGCCAGGCGAGACCGGCGACGGCGTGCCCATGGGCAAGCTGCGGGTGCATGCTATTGAGCGCAAGCAGCGCAAGCGCAATCCGGCGGCACCGTTTACGACTTCTACCATGCAGCAGGAAGCTTCGCGCAAGCTCGGCTTCGGCGCGCGACGCACGATGATGACCGCACAACGTTTGTACGAGGGCATCGACACCGGTGACGGGTCGGTAGGCCTGATTACCTACATGCGTACGGATTCGGTCACGCTGGCGAAGGATGCCATTGGCGAGATCAGGGAGTTCATCGGCGAACGCTACGGCGCGGAGAACGTGCCGGACGAGCATCGTGTCTACAAGACCAAGGCGAAGAATGCGCAGGAAGCCCATGAAGGCATCCGCCCCACCAGCATCAGCCGCACGCCCGACAGCATGAAGGATCATCTGAACCCGGACCAGTTCAAGCTCTACAGCCTGATCTGGAAACGCACCGTCGCCTGCCAGATGATGCACGCGGTCTTCGACCAGGTTGCGCTGGACCTGTTGCCCGTAGCCGAAGGCGAAGCGGGCCGCTTCCGCGCCACCGGTTCTACGCTGGTCAAACCGGGTTTCATCGCCGTGTACCAGGAAGGTCAGGACGACGTGAAGGATGACGAGGCCACGTCAGCGCTGCCGAAGGTTGAAGAGGGCGACATCCTCGACCTGATGGTGCTGCACGCCGACCAGCATTTCACCGAGCCACCGCCCCGTTACACCGAAGCCAGCCTGGTCAAGACGCTGGAAGAATTCGGCATCGGGCGCCCATCCACTTATGCGAGCATCATTTCCACGCTGCAGAATCGCGAATATGTGGAGATGGACGGCAAGCGTTTTATTCCCACCGATGTAGCCCGGATCGTGAACGGCTTTCTGACCAAGCACTTCACACAGTACGTGGACTACGGCTTTACCGCCCGCATGGAAGACGAGCTGGACGAGATCTCCCGCGGCGAGCGCGAGTGGATTCCGGCACTGGAAGCTTTCTGGTCACCCTTCGAGAAACTGGTGGAGGAAAAAGAAACCTCTGTCACACGGGAAGAGGCCGGCCAGTCCCGGGAGCTCGGCACAGATCCGAAGAGCGGCAAACCGGTGAGCGTGCGCATGGGTCGCTACGGGCCCTTTGTGCAGATCGGCACTCGCGAAGACGAAGAGAAACCGAAGTTTGCCGGGCTGCGGCCCGGCCAGAAGATGGCTGCTATTGAACTTGCCGATGCGCTGGAACTGTTCAAACTGCCGCGCAAGCTTGGCGAAACGCCGGAAGGCGAGGCGGTTTCGGCCAGCATCGGCCGCTTCGGGCCGTACGTGCGCTATGGCGACAAGTTCGTATCGATCAAGGAAGATGACCCCTACACCATCACGCTGGAACGCGCGCTGGTGCTCGTTGCCGAAAAGAAAATTGCCGATGCGAATCGCCTGATACTCGACTTCGAGGAGCAGGGCATACAGGTGCTGAACGGCCGGTACGGGCCCTACATCACCAACAGGGAAAAGAACGCCCGGGTCCCGAAAGATCGCGATCCGAAGACCCTGACGCTGCAGGAATGCGAAGAACTGCTGGCCGCAGCTCCGATTCGCGGGCGTCGAGGCAAGAAAAAGGTCGCGAAGAAAGCCGCTGCGAAAAAGACCACGGCCAAGAAAAAAACTGCAAAGAAAAAGAAGAAGAAAAAGAAGAGAACTAAGAAGAAAGCTGGCGGCGCCAAGAAGAAGAAAAAGGTTGCCAGCCGCAAAGCGGCCGGGGCGACCACACCCCCAGCAGCCGGCAGCACCCCGGACACGGCCTGAGTCAACGGCCGTGTGGCAGCGCGCCGCTTTGCACCGGGCCGCTGCTGCCATCCGCGCGGGCGGCGTCGTGGCCTATCCCACCGAAGCCGTTTACGGCCTGGGCTGTGACCCGGGCAACGCTCAGGCGGTGCGCCGAATCTGCGAACTCAAGCAACGCTCACCCCGCGCCGGTTTCATTCTGTTGGCGGCCGAGCTCGAGCAACTCCCCGGCTGGATCGACCCGGATGAAACGGAACTGCGCGCACTGCTCAGCGACACCCCGGTGCCCACCACCTGGATCGTGCAAGCCGGCCCGCTGGCGGCCGACTGGATTACCGGCGGCCGGACCACCGTCGCTGTGCGGCTGAGCCGCCACCCGCTGGCCAGCGCCCTGGCCCGCGAGACGGGCGGGCCGGTGGTTTCCACCAGCGCGAACCGGCGTGGCCGCCCGCCCGCGCGCAGTGCCCTGGCGGTGCGCAGCGCTTTCGGCGGCGCCGTCGACCTGGTGCTGGGCGGCGCCGCCGGCCAGTGGCCCCGGCCCAGCGAAATCCGGCTGGCTGCCACCGGAGAGCGCCTTCGAGCCGGCTGAGATAGCCGCCACGGGCAAGATTCTGTAAAGTACTTGGGACGTTGGCAGACAATGGCCATAAGCCACTGCTTTCGATAACAATAATCACTGCCTCCAGCGCTTTCTGAAGCGCCCCACGGACCGGGGTTTCATGCTCAAGCTGTTGCCATTGACGATCCTGCTGGCCGCCGGCCTGGCCCAGGGCGCGGAACGCATCAAGCAGGCGCCCCGCAGCGACTACGTCACGCTGACCGGCGAACTGCTAGAGGAAGAGCGCGTCTACATCGTGCAGCTGGCGGATGCGCCGGCCCTGACCTATCGCGGCGGCACCGCCGGCATGTCGGCCACCCGGCCGGCTGCGGGACAGGCCTTCGACGCCAACTCCACGCGGGTGAGACGCTACGGGCGTTTCCTGCAGGACAAGCACGACGCGACGCTACGCGCGGTGGGCGCCTATCGGCAAAAGCTCTACAGCTACCGCTACGCCTTCAACGGCTTTGCCGCCCGCATGACGCCAGTGCAGGCCCAGAAACTGCAGTCGCGACGCGGCGTGCTGCGCGTGTGGGAAGACCGGGTGCGGTATCTCGCCACCAGCGACAGCCCCCGCTTTCTTGGCCTGGAGGACGGTCGCGTCGGTTTGCGCACGGCCAGGGGGCTGGCGGGCGAAAACGTGGTGATAGGTGTGATAGACAGCGGCATCGCGCCGGAACATCCCAGCTTCAAGGACCGATTCCCGCCGAAGAAACCCAAGCTCTGCCGCACCAGTTTCGGTGAGGAAACGCTGCTCGGCATCTGGCTGTGCACCAAGTACCGGCGTAAAAAGGAACGGCTGGTTTATCTGCCACCGGAAGACTTCAGCGGCGCCTGCGAAGCGGGGGATGCGGACATAGACCGCTTCACGGCCAGTGACTGCAACAACAAGATCATCGGTGCGCGCTTCTACATCGACGGTTTTCTCGAGCGCCAGCTGCTCGACGCCAACGAGTTCATTTCACCGCGCGATGCCGACGGGCACGGCACCCATATTGCGAGTACCGCAGCGGGCGGTGAAGTGCGCGCGGTGATCGGCGGGCAATCCGTCGCACGCATCAGCGGCATGGCGCCGCGGGCACGAATCGCCGTGTACAAGGCCTGCTGGCTGGAGCCGGGGCAGACCCGCGCCTCGTGTAGCACCGCCGACCTGCAGCGGGCCATTGAAGACGCGGTGGCCGACGGGGTGGATATCATCAACTACTCCGTCGGCAGCAGCGATCTCAGCATCAGCGACCCGGACGACCTGGCCCTGCTGGCGGCGTCCAACGGCGGTGTGCTGGGCGTGGTTGCGGCGGGTAACGACGGCCCGGACCCGGGCACGATCCTGTCACCGGGCGCCGCGCCCTGGGTGCTCAGCGTGGGCGTGTCTTCGCGCACCGGCACCAAGTACGAACGTGGCCTGCGTGTGGACGGCCCCAGCAGCCTGGAAGGCAACTACATCATCCGTGAAGCCACCTTTACCCGGCCACTGAGTGACAGCGGCACCGTGGAAGGCGAACTGGTACTGGTGAACGATGGGGTTGCGAGCATCAGCGGCACAGAGACCGGCACCACTTACGATGCCTGTGAGGACATCGCAAACGGCAATGACATCTCCGGCAAGATCGCCTTCCTGCAGCGGGGCATCTGCACGTTCGAAGAAAAGCTGCGCAGCGTGCAGAACGCGGGCGCCATCGCCGCGGTCATTTTCAATAACGAGGGCGGGCTGATCGACATGAGCGGCCCACGCGGTTCGGTGACGATTCCGGCCGTGCTGATGAAGCAGGCCGACGGGCAGCGGATCCTCGACGAAATCAATCGCGACATCATCGTGGACGTCAGCCTGCTGCCGGACCTGATCATCAACCAGGCGGAGGCGGGAGACCTGCTGGCGGATCAGTCAGCGCGCGGACCGAACTACGCCGCGCCCGACATCCTGAAGCCCGACGTCACGGCACCGGGCGTAGACATCCTGGCCGGCCAGACGCCGGACGTAGCCAACGGCATCCGGGGACAGCTGTACCAGTACCTGACCGGCACCTCCATGTCGGTGCCCCACGTGGCGGGGCTCGCCGCGTTGCTCAAGCAGCAGTATCCCGACTGGAGTCCCGCGGCGCTGCGCTCGGCCCTGATGACCACCGCCCGCCAGGACGTGAAGCTGGCGGACGGCGAAACACCGGCCGGCCCCTTCGATATCGGCGCGGGGCACGTGGTGCCGAACCGGGCGGTGGATCCGGGCCTGGTGTATGAGGCCGGCAAGGACGACTACGACGCGTTCAACTGCGGCAACGAGCTGCCCCTGGTCGGCACACCGCAGTGCGATGCGCTGGTCACGGCCGGTTTTTCTGCGGATCCATCCGACCTGAACCTGCCCAGCATCGCGGTGGCGGAACTCACCTATCGCCACAGCATCACGCGACGAGTGACCAACGTGGGCGAAACGATCGCGCAGTTCGAAGCGAGCCTGGAAAGCCCCGAGGGTATAGACATTAGCGTGCAGCCCAGCGTGCTGAACCTGGCGGCGGGCGAAACCGCCGAGTACGAGGTGCAGTTCACCAACAGCGGCGCGCTTGAGAACGAGTGGCGCTTCGGGTCTATCACCTGGGACGATGGCACGCGACAGGCGCGCAGCCCCATTGCGGTGCGACCCATGCAATTTGCGGCGCCCGTGGCCGTGGCCGGCGAGGGTGCCGATGGCAGTCTCGGTTTTGACGTGGAGTTCGGCTATGACGGGGCTTACACGGCGCTGGTCACGGGTTTGTCACGGCCGGACATCACCGAGTGCGTCGATCTGGATGGCCAGGTGGTTCCCTGCACCATCAGCGACGATCCCACCGACAGCTACGTCTTCGAGCCCAACAACGCGTTTTTGCCCGAGTCGGTGGTGCGTTTCCGATTCACTGCGTCGCCCGACACCGCATTCGTGCGGATCGCGCTCTATAACGATGAAACCGACGGTGATGACGACCTGGACCTGTACGTATACGACTCCTCCGACGGCAGCATCTTCAAAGAGTTGGCCCGCAGCACAAACGGCGACTCCGATGAATTTGTCGAAGTGGAGTTTCCCGTCGCCCGCGAGTTTATTGTCGACGTGCATGGTTACGATACGGATCCGGTCACCGGCGGCAGCGGCGCAATCTTCGACCTGTCCGTGTGGCGCCTGGGTTCCGGTGATAATCGCAACAACCTGACGGTCACCGCACCGCCCGGGGCCGTGCGCGGCACGGCCCAGACGGTAACAGTGCAGTGGCAGAACCTGGGCTCCGGTCGTTACCTCGGCGGCATCGAGCATCGCGACGAAAACGGCCCGCTGATCATGTCCACGCCCTTCACCAGCATCGACGTCGCGGTGCCCGCACCCGACCCTGCACCCTGATCCCTTTTTGGTGGGAGCGGCTTCTTCTTGTGGGAGCGGCTTTAGCCGCGATTAAGCTCCAGACAGGCTGTGTGCCAAAAGACGGGAAGATCGCGGCTAAAGCCGCTCCCACCAGGAAAGTGCGGTGGGCTCGCAGTCAGGCCAGCGCCGCGCATTCGGCGTAGCGGTAACACGTGACCAGGTGATCGTTCACCATGCCGGTGGCCTGCATGTGGGCATACATGATGGTGCTGCCGACGAAGCGGAAGCCGCGGTGCTTCAGGTCTTTCGCCAACGCGTCGGAGGCCGGCGTCGTGGCCGGCACGTCGGCCTGGCGCCGCCAGCGATTCTGCACCGGCCGGCTATCCACGAAGCCCCAGATGTAATCACTGAAACTGCCATGGCTTGCCTGGAGATCGAGAAAGGCCCGCGCGTTGCTGATGGCGGACTCGATCTTCAGCCGGTTGCGGATGATGGCCGGGTTCTTCACCAGCCGGGCCACCTCCCGAGGGCCGAAGCTCGCCAGGCGCTCCGCGTCGAAACCGGCGTAGGCCTGCCGATAGCCGTCGCGCTTGTGGAGCACCGTGGCCCAGCTCAGGCCTGCCTGCGCGCCTTCCAGCAGCAGGAATTCGAACTGCCGGTCATCGTCGCGCACCGGCACGCCCCACTCCTGGTCGTGGTAACTCCGGTAGGCATCGCTGATGCCCTCGCACCAGGGGCACCGGAGGCGCGTGTCGGTATTCATCCGCCGGAGTATCCCAGTTCCGAGCCGGGCGGGTGTGGGGCAAAGCTCGCCCCGCCCACGACGAGGCCCGGGTATTATGGTAAAAAGCCGGCGGGGACCGTTTGGGGTGGCCCTGTCCGCAAGCCACGACATTTCGCCGGTCCACCGGGGAGTCACACGCATGTCAGATCGTTACGGGGTCATCGGCCATCCGATCGCGCACAGCAAGTCGCCGGTCATTCACGGGCTGTTCGCGGACCAGACTGGCGAGAAAATCAGTTACGAGGCCTTCGACATCGCACCGGCGGAACTGGAGGCGCGGGTCAGGGCCCTGGTAAAGAAAGGCTTGCGCGGTCTCAACGTGACGGTGCCCCACAAAGAGGCGGCCGCCAACCTGGTGGATACCTGCACGCCCCGGGCCGAGCTTGCCGGCGCGGTAAACACCATCACCGTCACCGATAACGGCAAACTGTCGGGCGACAATACCGACGGCCTGGGTTTGACGCGCGACCTCGACCGAAATCTCAAAATAGACATCCACGACGCCCACATCCTAATACTCGGCGCCGGTGGCGCCGCCCGCGGCGTAATCCCGGCATTGTTGATGGCCGGCCCTGCCGAAATCTGCGTTGCCAATCGCACGATCGAACGCGCCCAGGAACTGGCCGAACGTTTTGGCGAACTGGGCACAGTGCGCGCCTGCAGCTTCGACGAACTTGGCAAAGAAACTTTCGACCTGATTATCAACGCCACCTCGGCGGGCCTGCAGGGTGACAGCCCCCCGTTTCCTGACGGCGTCCTGGGCAGGGGCAGTATTTGCTATGACCTTTCCTACGCGATGTCCGATACGCCCTTTGTGCGGTGGGCGCGGCAGCGAGGCATGACGTCAGTTCACCAGGGCTGGGGCATGCTGGTGGAGCAGGCAGCCGAAGCTTTCAAGATCTGGCGAGGTGTCCGGCCGGATACCAGCCCGGTGCTGCGCCGGCTGCCGTAACCTCAATTGCGTGACTCCCGTCACGTTTACATAAGCATTCGTTTGACAAAAGTCTGGCGAGGAAAAATGATCTCGTCAGAGAATTGGTTGTTGTTGACGACGGGGCACTAACACTCGGGTGCCCGCGTCTTGCGCCTTGCCAAAGCAAGGTCACCGGGAGATCAAATGACTGCTTGCACGCGGATACGCCGGCCCCTGGCTGTGCGGTTGAACCCGGTGTCCAGCGCCGTGGCGCTGGCCGTCGGTTCCATGAGCGTCCTGCCTTCAGGCAACGCGCACGCGCAAAATTCCGGACCAAACCTGTACGAAGAAATCATGGTGACCGCCACGCGCCGGGAAACCTCGGTGCAGGACATCCCGTATAACATTTCGGCCGTCGGTGCGGGCGAACTTCGGGAACTGGATATCACGAACGTCGCCGACCTTGCTCGCTGGGTGCCCGGCATGACGCTGGTGGACCAGGGACCGCGCGCCGCGTCGCCACTCATCGTGCGCGGCGTCAGTGTCGATGAGCTGAGCTTCAGCGAAGCGCTGGGCAACAACAACGGCGGCAGTGTTGCGACTTACGTCGGTGAAATCCCCGTGTATATCGACCTGGTGCCGAAAGGCCTGGAGCGCGTGGAGGTGCTGCGTGGCCCACAGGGCACGCTCTACGGGGCGGGCTCTTTGGCCGGTGCGGTTCGCTACATCCCTGTACGGCCCGATACCGACGCGTTCAGCCTTGACGTGCATGCGAAGACCTTCAACATCAACGAAAGCGATGACGCCAGCTACGACGTCGACGCCGATTTCAATATCCCGATAGCCAACCGGTTGGCGTTCCGCGGACTCGTGAGCTACACGGACCGCGCCGGCTTCATCGACCAGAACTATCTGGTTCAGAGGCCCGGCTTCTCCGTGCCGGAACCGGATTTCAGCAACCCGGCCGAGGTGAGTGCAAACCTGCGCAGCAAGGACGAAGACGTCAACGAAGTCGAGACCTGGTACACGCGCGCCGCGCTGCTGTGGGACATCACCGACGAACTGCAGGCCATACTCACCTATCACTATCAGGACCAGGATGTGAAAGGCCGCCAGGTCAATCACGAAGACAGCCTGAACCTGATCGGCGCCGACCAGGGCGTAGCCATCAAGAGTGGCTTCTACGAGAACGCCCACCGTGTAGAAGAGCCCAGCGAGCGCAAGAACAACATAGTCGAGCTGGTGGTGACCGCAGACCTTGGTTTCGCGGAACTGACCTCGGCCACCGGTTACGTGGACTACGACGAAGACGGCCAGCGCGACCAGACAGACCTGTTGCTGACCTTCGGCTACACCTATGCCGACTTCCCGACCTTCACCGCCTTCACGGCGGAAGACTCGGAGGAGAACACATTCACGCAGGAACTGCGCCTGGTATCTACGGGCGACGGCCCGTTGAGCTGGATCGGCGGCGCGTTTTTCTCGGACGCCGACGTAGATTCTTCCAGCCTGGAGTTCACCCCGTGCCTGTACGACACGGACCCCACCTGCCCGCCCGGCGGCTCAGGCGTCGCGGAGATTCCGGGCATCGTCAGCCGCTTCGGTAACGACGTGGAATACGTGCAGCTGGAAGACCGCAGCCTGAAAGAGTGGGCCATTTTTGGTGAGCTGAGCTATCGCTTCACGGATGAGTGGCAGGTCACTATCGGCGGCCGCTACTTCGACGTCGAGGACGACTTCACCGAAACCATCGGCTTCCCGTTACTGAACCAGATCCTCGGGATCGACCCCACTGATCCAACGGAACAGATAGCGTTCAATCCCACGCAATCCGACGAGAGTTTCGATGATTTCATCGTCAAGCTGAACACGTCCTACGACCTGTCGGACGATGTCATGGTCTACGGCACCTTCAGCCAGGGTTATCGCAACGGCGGCTCGAATGCGATCGTCGATTGCTCGACGCTGCCGGGCAATCCGAACGTGGTCTGCGGCACGTCCGACCAGCTGGGCTACAAGCCGGACGAAACGGACAACTGGGAGGTGGGCCTGCGCAGCCAGCTGCTGGACCGGAGCATGACCTTCAACGCCGCACTGTACTGGATCAACTGGGACAAGGTGCAGGTGGCCGACGTATCGGAATCGGGCGGCTTCCCGATTATCGTGAACGGCGACGAAGCAGTGAGCAAGGGCCTCGAACTGGAAATCGCCTGGCAGATCGACGACAACTGGACCGTGCGGGGCAGCTACGCCTACACGAATGCCGAGCTGGACGAAGATGCCTCGCTACTGGCCGAAGGCACGGCGGAAAAGGGCGATCGGCTGCCGGGCACACCCCGGCATCAGGGCACGCTGTTCGCAAGCTACAGCCGACCCCTGACGAGCGCCCTCGACGTGACGGTGGACTACGGGCTGACCGCGCAGAGCGACGTTCTCACCAAGCTCGGCCGCGGCGGCAACTGCTGCCGGCCCTATGACGGTGCGACGGACTTTTTCAACCCTGGCCCCGGCGAGGAGCTGTCGGGTTTCGACGTGCACTACGCATCGGTGAAATTGTCGGCCAACCGCTGGGAGGCCAGGCTGTACGCGGACAACCTGTGGGACAAGAAACAGGTCACCGGCGTGCGTGCCGACCGCAGCCTGATCACACGGGCCGGCGGCGCGTCGGACTACGCGTTCCGGCGCTACTTCAACTACGTGCTCACGCCGCGCACGGTGGGCCTGGACTTTCGCTACAAGTTCGGCGGGCTGGAATAGGCCTCGGTGACACGGCTGACTGATATGATGCGGGCCTCCATACAGGGGCCCGCTTCGTTTTGGTTGAAACCTACGCTGCCGATACCCGCCATGCGCATGCAGAAGCTGCCCGGCTGCTGGCCAGCCGGGACTTTCAGGCCGCCGAGCAGGTCTGCCGCGAGCTACTGAGTAACCACCCGCGCGATGCGCACGCATATTTCCTGCTGGGCAACGTGCTGGCCGAGGCCGGCCGGTTGCGTGACGCACTGGAGCCACTGTCGCGTGCCGTTCACGTGGACCGCGGGCGACCAGAATACTTCGCGCTGCTGGCCCGGTGCCTGGCGCAGCTGAATGCGCCGAAGGCAGCCTGCGACGCGGCCGCCCGCGCAGACCAACTGCAGCCAGACAGCGCGCTGGTGCACGACACGCTCGGGTGGGTCTACAGCCGCTGCGGTGACCACGCCCGGGCCGTTCAGCATTTCCAGGCCGCGATCGCGCGGGCACCAGGCAACCCGCAGTTCGAGTTCAACCTGGCAGCGGCGCTGAAGTTCACCGGCGACTTCGACGCCGCAGAGACCGCTTACGAACGCGCCATCGCCGCACGGCCCGATTTCTGCCAGGCCCACTGGGCACTGGCGAACCTGCGCAAGCAGACCCGGGAGGTGAATCACGTCGCGCGGCTGGAGCAACTACTGGCCGAAGCACCCCCAACCGCCGACGCGGAGCTGTACCTGCGTCATGCACTGGCCAAGGAACTGGAAGACCTGGACGAGACCGCTGGCGCATTCGCCAACTGGGCCGCCGGCAACGCTCGCAAGAAAGCGGAACTGGCCTACCACCCGGGTGAGGACGAGGCCCTGTTCGACATGCTGATCGAAAGTTTTTCGCCGGAGGTCTGCGCGAACCCGCCGCCCGGCGAAGCGAGTGCGGAACCCATCTTCATCGTCGGCATGCCGCGCACCGGGACCACGCTGGTGGAGCGCATCGTGTCGAGCCATTCCGTGGTGTACGGCGCCGGCGAGCTGCAGAACTTCGGCCTGGAGCTGAAACGCGCCGGCGGCAGTCGCTCGGCCCGGGTGCTGGACCCGGAAGTCGTGCAGCGCGGGCTGGAAGCCGACCCGGCGGCCCTGGGCCGCGCCTATGTCGACAGCACCCGGCCGCGCACGGGCCACACTGCATTTTTCACCGACAAGACCCCTTTGAATTTCCTGCTGGTGGGTTTCATTGTCCGCGCGCTGCCCAATGCCAAGATCGTGTGCCTGCGGCGCAACCCGCTGGATACCTGCCTCAGCAATTTCCGGCAGCTGTTCGCTACCGGTTTCTCTTATTACAACTACGCCTACGATATCGAGGACACGGCCCGCTACTACCTGTTGTTCGACCGCCTGATGTCGCACTGGGACAAGGTGCTGCCCGGGCGGGTGCTGCGGGTGGATTACGACGTGCTGGTGGCCGAACAGGAAGAGCAGACCCGCCGGCTGCTTGACCACCTGGGCCTGACGTGGGAACCGGCCTGCCTGGAGTTTCAGCGCCACGCGGCACCGGTGGCCACCGCCAGCGCCGTGCAGGTGCGTGAACCCATCTACCGCTCCGCTGCCGGGCGCTGGCGACGCTATGCGCAGCAGCTCGAACCGGCGCGACGCGTACTGGAGGCCGCCGGGGTGCAGGTGGAATGAGCCGACTCGACGGCGTGACCGCGGTGCTGGCAATACCCGCGGTGGAAGACGACGGCGAGCTGCGCGACGCGCGGCCCGGGGAGCCGGAGCTGGATGAATACGTCCGGCGCCTGGAAGACCGCTACGCCGGGTTCACCGCCCGGAACGGCGGCCAGCCCAGCGTAATGGACCAGATCTGGACGGAGCTGCTGGGCCAGCCCACCCGCGTCGACGGCGCGGACTTCGGTATCTACGAAAAGAAGGGGCTTGCGTATCCGGCTATCCTGATGGACCCGGCGCAGATTGTCG
The DNA here is from genome assembly GCA_947258805.1 of uncultured Gammaproteobacteria bacterium. The sequence continues at coordinate 43,997 of CAMYJV010000002.1, forward strand.
CGACTGACGGCACGCCGCTGGTGCATACGATTACCGAAGGTTTTAGCGAGGACGCCACGCGGGCAAAGCTGGCGGAGCTGATCGGCACGCGTCTCGGCGTCGACTGGGTCAGCATCTTCACCACCTTCGGCGCAACGGGCTGACAACAGGGAGAACAGGGATGGAAGCCACGCGCTATTTTCTGGACTACCAGGCCGATCCGGGCCTGGCCTACCTGGCTGCACTGCTGATGACCGTCGGGGTGATACTCGGCATCTTGCTGTTCATCGAGCGGCCGAAGCACGACCCGGCCCGCCACAGTCCACGCATGGCCTGGCTACGGGGGAGTATTTACTTCTGTTTCGTGGGCCTGGTCGCGTGGCTGACCGGCGTTTACGGCGCGATGGCGAGGAACATGCTGGTCACGCCGGACCAGCTGCGAGACCCATTGTGGATCACCATTACCGGCCTGTGCCTCGCGCTGCTGGTCTGGGGCTACATCATCTGGTGGCCGCGCGGCACGATCGTGCACGGCCGCCGCTCGTACCCGTTGCCCGCCATCGTGTTCGGCCTGTTCTGGGGCGCCGCGTCGGCTTGGACGCTGCTGTCTATCTACGCCGTATGCGAGATTTTCGAACTGCCGGCCATCGTGAACGCCGTGATCACGCTGGTGGTGATCGCCGTCTACAACATTAACTACCAGTCGGGCTGGTGGGATATCCACGTGTCACCACCCCACAACATTCGCGCGTGGAACAACCGCAAGGTGCTCGGCGCGCACAACCCCTTCCTGATTGTGACGATCACGCACCTGGTGCTATTCGGTGACGCCGCGCTGTTTACTCTGTTCTATGCGGGCGCCATGGCCTGCTCCACCCTGGCCATGCATTTCCCACCGTTCTGGGAAGCGGACGGGCCGCCCGTATCCCTCGATACCGCGCTCGGCGAGTAGCTGCCAGTGAACCCGGGTGTCCTGGAGATCACGCTGCCAGGGCTCGCGCTGTCGTTCCTGCCCGTGGCGGCAGTGCTCGCGGTTTTGTACCGCTGGTCCGTCGGCGCCGGCACGGCCACTTATGCCCTTGGCCGCATGCTGCTGCAGCTTGCGCTGATCGGTTACGTACTGAACTTTTTGTTTGAATCGAAGGAAAGCTGGCTAATCCTGCTGATACTCGTGGTCATGCTGCTGGCAGCCAGCTGGATAGCCGTGCGCCCGGTGCAGGCGCGCGACAGCGGCACCTGGCTGCGGGCGCTGCTGGCCATCAGTGTCGGCGGCGTACCCGTGCTGTTCCTGGTAACACAACTGGTCGTTGGCGTTGAGCCATGGTACGAGCCGCGTTACCTGATCCCACTGGCCGGCATGATTTTCGCCAGCGCGATGAACTGCGTGAGTCTGTCAGCCGAGCGCTACGCGGCCGAGTGCAGTGCCCAGGTGGCGGCACAGCAGGCACGGCATAACGCACTGCAGGCAGCAATGATCCCGTTGATTAATTCGCTGCTGGCGGTGGGACTGGTGAGCTTGCCCGGTATGATGACCGGGCAGATTCTGTCCGGTATCGAACCACTGGTAGCGGCGCGTTACCAGATCGTGGTGATGGCCATGCTGTTTGGTTCTTCCGGCATTGCGGCTACGTGCTATCTTTGGCTGGCGGCGCGTGGGCGCCGCCACCCCAGTCACTTTGCCGCACCGTGAACCGTTACTTCCGGGGCACCTTGAGAGGTAGAGATGGAAGTACAGGGAATTCTCGGCATCCTGGTCCTGTTCCTGGATATCTACGCAATTCTGCAAATTGCGCAGAGTTCTAAAGACGTAGTAATCAAGGCCGTGTGGATCGTGGTCGTGCTGTTGTTGCCGGTGATCGGCGTCATCGCCTGGTACCTGTTCGGCCCGGGTGGCCGCTCCGGGTGACGCCTGCCTTGCCGGTAGTGGGCGCAATCACGGCCGGCCCTCGTGACCCTCTTTGAGTTTGTGGCCGCAACGGCAACGATCGCCATCGGCTCAATCGTGCAGGCTGCCAGCGGGGTGGGTGCCGGTTTCCTGATGGTGCCGATGCTGGCTTTCATCGATCTCGGCCTGGTGCCCGGGCCGCTGATATTTGGCAGCCTGGTGCTGTCCGGGATCATGGCCTGGCGCGAGCGCGGCGCCATCGACAGCGACAACCTGGCGCCGATGTTCATGGGCCTGTTGCCCGGCTGCGCCCTCGGCGCCTGGATCATTTCCATCGTGCCTGCAGACCAGCTCGGCATCGTGTTCGCGATCGTGATCCTGCTGGGCATTGCGGTAACGACTTCCGGCCTGAATTTACCCCTGAATCGTTTGAGCGCCTTGGTGGCCGGCGGCGTAGCCGGGACCATGGGTGCGAGTTCCGGCATCGGCGCGCCGGTTATTGCGATTCTCTATCAGCATGCCAGCGGGGCACGCGTGCGGTCGACGCTGGCATTGATCTACACGTTTGCGTCGCTGCTGATACTGGTGGCGCTGGCCGTGTTCGGGCGCTTCGGTGGTGCCGAGATGCTTTCCGGCTTTGCGCTGATGCCGGGCTTCCTGGCGGGCTACTGGGTGGCGAACCGCCTGCGCCATCGACTGGACCAGCTGGCGTCGCGCCCGGTGGTACTGAGCGTGTCGGCAGCCGCGGCCATTGCGTTGCTCATTCGGAGTATCGGCAGTTGATCGGGCTCAGCGCATCGTGACGAACTCTTCTGCGCTGGTGGGATGAATGGCCACGGTGTTGTCGAAATCCGCCTTCGTCGCACCCATCTTTATCGCCACGCCGAAGCCCTGCATCATTTCATCGGCGCCCGGGCCGATCACGTGCAGACCCGTCACGCGTTCTTCTTCACCTACCGTCACCAGCTTCATTCGCGTGCGCGGTTTGTGGTCGGTGACACCGTAGAACAACGGCACGAAATCCGAGGTGTAGGTTTTCACCGCATCGCCGTGCGCCTCGCGCGCTTCGGCTTCGGTCATCCCACAGGTACCTATAGGCGGATGCGTGAAGATCACCGTAGAGATGTTCTCGTAGGACAGGTGGCGGCCGGCCATGCCACCGAACACCCGGTCGGCCAGGCGGCGGCCGGCCGCGATGGCCACCGGCGTGAGCTGCGCGCGGCCGGTGACATCGCCTACGGCGTAGATGTGGTCGACGTTCGTCACCTGGTACTCATCCGTGGGCACGAAGCCCCGCTTGTCCATGGCCACGCCGGCCGCGTCCAGGTCCAGCTTGTCGGTCTCCGGCACCCGGCCGGCGGCCCAGATCCAGCAGTCGAAGGGGCCGTGCTCGGCGCCCGTTTCGCTGCGCAGGCGGATGTCACCCGATCGACCCTCCAGCGCGGCGGGAATCGTGCGGGGCACCAGCGTGATGCCGTCAGCCGCCAGTGACTCCAGCAAACTCTCCTGCAGCATCGCGTCGAAGCTACGCAATACGCTGTCGTAGCGAAAGAACAGCGTGACCTCGGCACCCAGTGCCTGCAGCATGCCGGCGAATTCCACCGCAATGTAGCCCGCACCGGCTACGGCCACGCGCTTCGGCAGGGCCTCGAGTTCAAAGAAGCCATCGGAGTCAGTGCCCAGCTCTGCGCCGGGCAGGTCGGGGATCGACGGCCGCCCACCAGTTGCAATAATCAGGTGTGATGCCTTCAGCTCCCGGTCGCCCACTTGCACCGTGTGAGCATCTTTGAACTGCGCGGTGCCGGCAATGTGCGGGATGCTCTTGTTATCGAGATTCCGTGCATAGATTCCATTCAGGCGTTTGACGTAGGCGTCACGCCGAGCCTTTAACGCCGCCCAGTCATGGGCGATGTGCGGCGGTACCGCGAAACCGTAGTCGCGCGCATCGTGAAAAGCGTGGGCCAGCGACTCGGCATTCCACATGACTTTTTTCGGCACACAACCCACGTTTACGCAGGTACCGCCCAGGCGACCGCGTTCGATGACGGCCGCCGTCGCGCCGTATTCCACCGCCCGCTGGGCCGCGGCCAGACCGCCGCTGCCACCGCCAATTACCACCAGGTCGTAGCTGTCGCTCATATCGGTTTGCATCACAAAAATCAGGATTAACGAGTTTAAGTCAGCCCCGGGCCCTGTGATAGGATCGAAAATCTTCCGGCCCGGCAAACAACGTGTCTAATCCTCTCCTCGACAGCCACGATCTGCCGAGCTTCAGCCAGATCCGGCCCGAACACGTGGAGCCCGCCGTCAGGCAGGTGCTCGATGAAAACCGCGCCCGCCTGAATGAAATTCTGGCCAGTGCGCCAGGCGACGGCGACTTCGCCCACAGCGTGCTGCCGCTGGAAGAACTGGGCGAGCGGCTACAGCAGGCCTGGTCGCCGGTGAGCCACCTGCACGGTGTGGCCAACTCACCGGAACTGCGCGCGGCCTACAACAATTGCCTGCCGTTACTGAGCCGCTACCAGACCGAACTGGCACAGGACGAGCGCGTCTACGCGCTGTATCGCCAGGCCGCCAATCGCAATGGCAAAGACCGGGCGGCGGCACGACTGCTGGAACTGGCGCTACGCGATTTTCACCTGTCGGGCGTGGACTTGCCGGAAGACCGCAAGCAGCGTTTCAAGACAGTGATGGAAGAGCTCGCCCAGGTGCAGGCGAACTTCGATCAGAACGTGCTCGACTCGATGGCTGCGTGGAGCTGACACGAAACCAGCGCCGATTTGCTGGCCGGTGTGCCGGCCGCAACCCTGGAGCAGGCCGCGGCCCAGGCAGCAGAGGCCGGCCAGCAGGGCTGGCTGTTCCGGCTCGACCAGCCCACCTACGTGGCGGTGGTGACTCACGCGGAGAACCGGGACCTGCGGCACCGTTTCTACCGGGCATGGAGCACGCGGGCATCCGACCGCGCCGAGGTTGGCAGCGAGTTCGACAACACCGAAGTCATCGAAAAGATCCTGGCGCTGCGCCACGAAGCGGCCCGGCTGGTGGGTTTCGACAATTTTGCCGAGTATTCGCTCGCGTCGAAGATGGCCACCTCCGTAGCCGAGGTCATGGAATTTCTGGAGCAGCTGGCCGACCGCTCCCGCAACGCCGCCGAGCGCGAACTCAAGGAACTGGAGCGCTTCGCCGGCCAGGCGCTGGCGGCTTGGGACATCGCCTTCTATTCCGAAAAGCTGCGCGAGGAGCGCTACAGCGTGTCCGACGACGAGCTGCGGCCGTACTTCCCGCTGGACCGTGTGCTCGACGGCCTGTTTGCGCTGGTCGCACGCGTATACGGCCTGCGGGTTGAAGAGCAGCAAGGCGTCGACACCTGGCGGCCGGAGGTGCGTTACTACCAGTTGCTGAATTCAGAGGGCGAAGCGGTAGGTGGTTTCTTTACCGACCTGTTCGCCCGCAAGAACAAGCGTAACGGCGCGTGGATGGACGAATGCCTGAACCGCCGCGACTACGGCGGCCGGCGGCAGATTCCGGTGGCGCACCTGGTGTGCAATTTCGCTGGCCCCACAGCCACCCAGCCCTGCCTGTTGAACCACGACGAAGTGCTGACGATGTTCCACGAGTTCGGGCACACGCTGCACCACGTGTTGACCCGCGTGGCTTATCCCAGCGTGGCCGGCATCAACGGAGTGCCGTGGGACGCAGTGGAATTGCCCAGCCAGTTCATGGAGAACTTTGCGTGGGAACCCGACGTGGTGCGGTCTTTTTCCGGCCACTATCAAACGGGCGAACCGCTGCCGTCAGAACTGCTGGACAAACTGCGCGCGTCGCGGGTGTTTCAGGCAGCCATGCAGATGGTGCGCCAGCTCGAATTCGCGATTTTCGACATGCGCTTGCACGCAGAATTCGACCCACGGCGCGGCAGCCGCCTGGACCGAGTGCTCGAAGAGGTCCGCCGGCGAGTGGCCGTGGTGCGCTACCCGGAATACAACCGCTTTGCCCACGCCTTCGCACATATTTTCGGCGGCGGGTATGCGGCGGGCTACTACAGTTACAAGTGGGCAGAAGTGCTGGCCGCCGACGCATGGTCCGCTTTCGAGGCCGGCGGCATCTTCGACGCGGAACTCGCCCAGCGCTTTCGTGAAGAAATTCTGGAAGTGGGCGGCACGGTAGAAATCGGCAAGGCTTTCGAGGCCTTTCGCGGCCGGCCGGCGCAGGTGGAACCCCTGCTGCAGCAAAACGGGATACTGGCCGAAGCGTCCCCAGCGTCCGGCCCGGCCTGAACCATGCGGGTTGCCAGCTGGAACGTGAACTCCCTGCGGGTGCGGCAGGAACACGTGAGCAACTGGCTGCGCGACCAGGCGCCGGATGTGCTGGGGCTGCAGGAAATTAAGATGCCCACGGCAGACTTTCCGGCAGAGGCTTTTCAGGCCGCCGGCTATCACGCTGTGGCGAATGGTCAGAAGACTTACAACGGGGTCGCCTTGCTGTCTCGCAAGGCGCCAGAAGACGTCGGCCTGGACCTGCCGGGGTTCACTGATTCACAAAAACGGGTAATTGCGGCGACTTATGGTGAATTGCGGGTCATAAACCTTTACGTACCGAATGGGCAAAGCGTAGGCTCTGACAAATATAAATATAAGCTCGAATGGCTCGACGCCTTGCAGACTTATTTACAAGAAGAACTGGCACGTTACCCGCGGCTGGTGGTGATGGGGGACTTCAACATCGCACCCGACGACCGCGACGTTCACGACCCGGAAACCTGGCGCGATAAGGTATTGTGCAGTGCGCCGGAGCGCGAACGCCTGGCGGGCCTGTTGTCCCTTGGCCTGGAGGACAGCTTCCGGCTCTTCGACCAGGCCGAGGCAGTGTTCAGCTGGTGGGACTACCGGGCTGCCGCCTTCCGCCGCAAGCTCGGGCTGCGCATCGACCTGTTACTGGTGTCCGCAGAACTGGCGAAAGACTGCACTGCCAGCCGCGTTGATGCGGAACCCCGACGCCTGGAGCGCCCATCCGACCATGCCCCCGTGTACGTGGATTTCAACGAGACCTGAACGTGACCGGCCCGCTACCTGATCGCCGCAACGAATTTGACGTGACCAATACGGTGCGCGTCAGCTCACCGGATGCGGTGCGCGACGCGGTGGCGGATTTGTTTCATGAAACCTTCCCGGGCGCGAGTTTCGACCCGCTGTGGATGGCCTTCCACGACTATGAACGACTGTTCGACGGTCACTTTCCAGGCTACCTGGGCTGCGACACGGTGTATCACGACCGGCAGCACACCCTGGATATGACGCTGGCCATGGCCCGGCTGCTCGCCGGCTACGAGAAAAGCACCCAGGGCGCAGGGCATCTGGGCGGCGAACGTGCGGTGCTGGGACTGATCGCCGCACTGTTTCATGACTCCGGCTACATTCGCCGCACGGACGAACCGCGCTGGGCAAACGGGGCCCAGTTAACCAACTGGCACGTGTCGCGCAGCTCGGAATTTCTGCAGGCGTACTTGCCCGAACTGGGTCTCGGGCACCTTGCCGAGTTGGCGGGCCAGCTGGTGCACTTCACCGGCTATGAGTTCAATGTGGACGAGATCGAACTGGATGAGCCGCGCGACACGATCGTCGGACACCTGCTCGGCACCGGAGACCTGCTCGCACAGATGGCCGACCGCTGTTACCTGGAAAAATGTCGCGACCGCCTGTACGCCGAGTTCGTGCTAGCCGGCATCGCCTTCGGGGACGCGGTGGGCGGTTCCCCCCGCTACGATTCGGGACTGGACCTGCTCCGGAAGACCCCCAGCTTCTGGCGCCAGGGGGCGTTCCAGCGGATGAACCGCCAGTTCAACCGAGCTTATCGTTACATGGAGCCCATGTTCGATGGCCGCAACCCGTACATGGAATGGATCGACGCCAACCTGGCGTATCTAGACAAGATTCTGACCACGGGCAACTGGGCCGGACTGCGGCGCAAGCCACCGTGTTTCACAGTGAAGCGAGACACCGTGGCCAAAGTTGGCGCACTGGTCAGCAGTCGTCTCGCAGAGCACGAACTGCCGGCCAGTACCGGGCGGGCTTAGCCACCCGGGCAGTTGGGGTAGACGGCAGATCAGTCGTCGATGGGGCTCACAACCCCGCAACCACCCCGGTTCAGCACGTGCGTATAGATCTCCGTGGTGGCCACGTCTGAGTGCCCCAGCAACTCCTGGATCGTACGGATGTCATAGCCACGCTCCAGCAGCCGGGCCATCAGACTAAACGGCGAACTCAAATGGCTGATGATCTCCAGCGCCTCACGATGGGTCAGCACCTGGGGAACGCGTCGTTTCGCCTTGGGCGGCCGGATGGCGCAAACGATGAAACTTGATGAATGCGCGGATCCAATGCACATAAGTCTGTTCAGTGGAGTAAGCAAGATTCCTCCCACGCATCGCGGCGCGAAGCTGCTGCAGAAAACCGACCTTCGGAATCTGCAAGGGAGGAGGAATATCGTCCACAGGAGCGCGCCAAAGACTCTCGGGAAACAGCGCCTGAGGCTAGAGCGACAATTGCGGTCCGCGAAACCCCAATATGCAGCCGAATTACACCGATATGGCACGTTGTTTCTGAAATCACGGACGACGCAGTCTGTCTGCCGCGCACAAAGACCAGAAAGACGCCCTCACAAACCCTATCTAGTTGTTTAAGTACAACATTCGAGCTAAATTCAACCCATGAATATCCTGCAAAAAGCCAATAACAAAAGCTCACTCAGCAGAATCAGCTGTTATGCGGCACAGGGCCTTGTAACGTGTAACGGGATACGTTACACTATGGCTCATGATACGGAGCTTCAGACATAAGGGGCTGCAACGCTTCTTCGTCAAAGGCTCCAAGTCAGGCGTTCAAGCCGCCCACAGGCAACGCTTGCGGCTAATCCTGGGTCGGTTGCACGCAGCAACATCACCACAGGATATGGATCTCCCTGGGCTCTACCTGCACCAGCTCAAGGGGAGGTACCGCGGCCGTTGGTCGGTCCGAGTCAGCGGCAATTGGCGCCTAACTTTCAAGTTTGAGGGCCCCGACGCAGTTGAGGTCGACTACGAGGATTACCACTGAG
>CAMYJV010000003.1 GCA_947258805.1 uncultured Gammaproteobacteria bacterium
GCCAATGAAATCCATCAGATTTGTGTACATGGCCGGTACAGCCATAAATACCGAACAGACAGTACTACCGGTGTTACGGGATAGTTCAGACACCACGCTTTCCGGTTTGAACTGATCGAGCAAGCGCACATGGGCGCCGCTGAGCAAGGCCGTGTGTAATGCAAAGCACAAACCGTGTACATGAAACAGGGGCAGCGCATGACACAGCACATCATCGGATGTGATTTCCCAGATGCGAATGACGTTGCGGGCATCGTAAACTAGATTCCTGTGAGTCAGGACCGCGCCTTTGGGGTTGCCTGTGGTCCCGGAGGTGTAGATAACCAGGCCCGGATCGTCCGGATGGATGTCGATAGCCGGCACGGCTTCAGCTGCCGATCGGAAAAAATCGATTTGCTGGTATGGCTGCACGGTGGATATTTCCAGCAACTGCGCGTTGGGATCGATGTCCTGGACCAAGGCCTTTTTTTCCCGCTTCATTCGATGTTGCCACTGGAAATACTGCGACACGGACACATCAGCAGGGTTGCGTGCCAGCAGGACCGTCTTGATGCCGTAGAAATCGGCCTTGGTTTCCGCGTTGCCCGTGTAGTCCTTGATGAAGTTGTCGTGGGTAAAGAACATCTTCGGGATGGCGGCATTGCGGCGGTGGAAGTTGTCAAAGTTAATCAGCCTGGGCTTGTCGAAGCCGTACTTGGCCTGGTAGAACCGCGAGACCATGACCCGGAGCCAGGTGCGACCGCTGTTGCCGTAAGACGCTACGGTGCAGTCGGTGCGGCGCAGTTTCCGATATTGCTCCCAGCCGCGGTGCCGCCGTTCGATTTCCAGTCGCCTTTCTTCGGGCAGGAAAAATACCGACTTCTTGACGATGAAGCGGTTAAATTTCTTGATGGGTGTGTGCAGCATATTTAACGAGTTGATGCTCGACCCTGGCGTACTCAGGCGCGCGAGGACTTGGACAAGCTGCGTGGGCGCCTGTACGGGCTGTCGTTGCCCGTAGATTGTCTCACAACAAGATGAGCCAGACCGCTGGCAGGCCTGGTCCAGGGCCCGGAATCAGAACGTTATTCCTCCAGGAATTCGATCAGGTCGCCGATTTCGTTAGCCGGCAGACGGCTGGGGATCTGGCCGGCGGTCGGGTGGTTGAGGATTGCCTGGCGCAGGTCTTCCGAGCTCAGGGCCTTGAGTGTTTGCAGGGACGGACCCCGGCCTGCCGGCCCGTGGCAGGCGCCGCAGTTGGTTGCAAACAAATCCTGCCCCGTCATGGCGGCGGCCTCCTGCGCCTGCTCCGTGGCGGCAGCCTCGGCGGGTGGTTCCTCGGCAGGTCCGCAGGCGGCCAGCAGTATCGCAAGGCAGCCGATAGCCCAGTTCGGCGAGTTGGGGCGGTCATCACACTGCATGTGTTCACTCCAGCGACGGCGGGGTTGTAGCCGTGCCCATTATAGGCCGAGCCTCGGGGCAGAAAATCCGCCCGGACCGGCGCCGGTCAAAGGGCCGCGATGAGCGTCCCGGCAAAGGTGAGTAGTACGTTCGCGATGGTATAGGTGCCGGCGTAGCCGAGTGCGGGCACCGGACTGCGGGCCGCCTCGTTGATGACGTTCAGCGCCGGTGTGCTGGTCATCGCGCCGGTCACCGAGCCGAGCAGCAGGGCCGGATTCAGTTTCATCCAGTGGCGGCCGATCAGGTAGGCCACGATGGCCGGCACCAGCGTGATCACCAGGCCCATCAAAACGATGGTCGGGCCAACGGAAGCCAGGGAATCCAGGATGCCCCCGCCGGCATTGAGCCCGACCTGCGCCATGAACAGCATCAGGCCCAGTTCACGCAGCAGGTAGCGCGCCGCCCTCGGCACGCGGCCGAAGCTGGGGTTCAGGGAACTCGCCGAGCCGATCAGGATGCCGGCCAGCAGCAGGCCGCCCGCCATGCCAAGGCCGATGGACACGTTGCCAACCTTGATCATCAGCATGCCCACTAGCACGCCGGCGGCGATGCCGAAGGAAAAGGTCACCAGGTCCGTTTCTTCGATCTCTTCCTCGATGTGTCCCACCAGTTCCGCCACCTCCTCGAGCCGGGACCGCTCCGCGGTGATCGTCAGTCGGTCGCCCCGCTGCATCAGCACGTTGTCGCTCAACGGCAGCTCGATTCCGGCGCGCGTGATGCTGGTGACGAAGCAACCGAATTTGCCGACGACATCCTGTTTCTTCAGGGGCAGGCCCACCACCGCCTTGTTCAGCACGACGACGTCGCGCGATATCACGTCATAATTCAGCAGTTCGTTGTCGAGCACTTCCTGCCCCACACGATCCTGGACTTGCCGATGCACGTCGATGCTCGCGAAGATCGATATCACGTCGCCTTTCTGGAGCTCGAGCTCAGGCTGTGGTTCAAGGAATTCGTTGCCGCGCCTGATGCGCAATGGCACCAACGGTAACTTCAGCTCCAGCTGGCGCTGGCTCAAAGTCTTGCCCACACCGTCGCCCTGGATCTCGTAGGCACGAATCACCGGTGGCCCTTCGGCGTCTCTTGCCCGGCTGCGTTTTGTGGTCAGACCGCGCTCACGTTCCAGGGCTTTCGCTTCCTTGGCGAGATCGATGCCCGACAGGGTCGGCAGGTAGCGCACGAAGGCAATCGTGCCCAGGGTGCCGCCGAGGTAGGTGATCGCATACCCGATGCTGACGTTTTGGATGGCCTGCGCGGGGGTGATGTCTCCCAGGTGGCCGAGACCGGACCTGAAGGCGTCGCTGGCCCCGGCGAGGGACGGGGTGCTGGTCAGCGCGCCCGCAAACAGTCCCGCGTCGTAGCCCGGCGGCAGGTCTGTGAACGCACCGAACAGCAGGATCAGCCCCACGCCCGTGCCGGCCACGATGAAGGACAGCGCCACGTAGCGCGGTCCGTCGGCCATGAAGGCGCTGAAAAAGCTCGGGCCGGCCTGCAGGCCGACAGAAAAAATAAACAGCGCGAAGCCGAAGGTGCCGACCATGGGCGAGATCGTCAGTCCCCAGTTGCCGAAGACCAGGCCAATCACCAGCACGCCGATGGTCGGGCCCAGCTTGTTGCCGAAGATCTTGATATCGCCCACCAGGTAGCCGATACCGAGCACGGAGAAGATCAGCAGCATCGGGCTGTCTGTCAGCAGCTGGAGGATGTCGATTTCCAAAGTTCTCGGCTCCATTCGGGCCGCTCGCCAGCGGCGCTGATCCATAGGGTAGTCGGAGTGACCGGGCGTGCTTCCCAGGGCGCCGGTTTATGCTATTTCTAGCGCCCTTGTCCCAGCCCCTGGTAGCAGCGATGGAGTGTAGCGTATGAATCACCTGACCCGGCTCGTTGGCGGCTTTGCCGCGCTGGCTTTGCTGGCTGCTGTCGAGGTTTTCGCGGGTGCCCACGGTGGTGCCGGCGTTTCCAAGGTCGACGAGCTGCCGGCCAGGTCAGGGGACTGGTCGGCAGAGGAGATTCGCAAGGGCCGCGAACAGCTGGTGCGAGCCTTCGACGCCGCATGGATTCGCATCATCGCCAGCAGGCGTGATCAGGAGGTGATCGCGAAGAATCCGCCCAATCAGCCCGGCGCAGCTGGCAGCTATATGGTGCGGCTGGTGGACTGTCTGCCATTGCCCGATCTCGCGCCGTGGCCAGAGAAGCCGGTGGGCATGTTCAAGGACATCCTGGACACCGGCGTGATCCGGCAGTTGGTGCAAGGTGTGCCCGAGACGCCGGCGAATACCTCGTGGTACTTCTCGTCGATTAGCCAGGCTTACCAGGACATGGTGATCGAAGAGATCGAGAAGCAATACGGGGTAGAACTGGAGGTCGAGAGCGTGGTGCTGCCGCCGGGCCGCTGGCCACCCAGACCGCCAAGGCTTACCTGCCCGAGCACACGGTCAAGACCAAGTACATCAACGATCTCACCATGTGTGATAAGGCCATTAAGAAAGGCGAGCTGGACGTGATTTTCGGCCCGTTGCACGATCTGAGCGTGGCGGATATCGACGGTTACAAGTCGGTGCACACGCTGATCGTGGCCGGGACGCCGCTGTGGGTCGCGCTGGAGGGTATCAATTGTCCGGCGGACGGCGGCGGCAAGAAGGGTGAGCCCAACTGCTACGAGATGGATCCCCCCTAGGTTTAGTCGGCTTGATTAGATGAGGTGCATCGCGTGATCCTGGTGACAGGGGCCTCCGGCAAGACCGGTACCGAGGTGGCCCGGCGGCTGTCGGCGGCCAGGGTGCCGTTTCGGGCCCTGGTAAGAAGTGCAGAGAAAGGTGAGCCCCTCGCCGCGCTGGGCGCCGAAATCGCGGTGGGGGACCTGGCCGACGACATGTCGGTGCGCACTGCGCTTGCCGGCGTCGACAAGGCCGTGCTGATCATGCCGAACGGCGAACAGCAGCAGGCGATGGAGACGCAGTTCACGGACCTGGCGGTCGAAGCGGGCGTGAAGCACCTCGTCTACCTGTCCTCTATCGAGTCCGTACCGGAGAACAAGAACCCGATCACGCAGATGCACGTGGCGGTGGAAAACCACATTCGGCAGTCGGGCATCAACTGGACGCTGATACGCCCCAGTTTCTTCATGCAGATCTTCGTGAGTTCCGCGCCGGGAATTCGCGAGCGCGGCGAGCTGGTCATGCCAACGGGGCAGGGTACCGTCGCAACCACTGACCTGCGCGACGTGGCCGAGGTGATCGAGCTGGTGCTGACGACAGGGGGTCACACCGGCAAGAGCTACGACCTGACCGGACCCGAGTTGCTGACACTGGACGACTGCGCTGCGCGCTTCACCAAGGTGCTGGGCCGCGAAGTGCGGCACATTGACCCGCCGCTGGAGAAGTTTGCGGAACGGCTGCGGTCCGTTGGGCTGCCCGAATGGCGCGTCCTGGCCGTGTGCAAGGAATTTGAAGGGATACAGCGCGGCATCATCGACCATACGACGCCCACCGTGGCCGAGCTGCTCGGGCGCCCGCCGCGATCGCTGGAAGAGTTTATCGCCGATCACATCGACCTGTTTCGCTAGTCGCTCGACACTGTTTGATGCCGCAGCCGGACTGCGCGGTCAGCTCATGTCAGCTTCGTTCAACCTGACGGTTATGATCAGCCCGCCGCCTGGCCGTGCGGAGGCTACGACCTCACCGTCGTGGGCCTCGAATACACGTTTCGCGATGGCGAGCCCCAGCCCGCTGCCTGACGAGTGATCTGCGGTTTCCGGCGCGCGAAAGAACGGTTCGAAGATCCGTTCCAGGTACTCTTCGGCCACGCCCGGTCCATGATCGCCGATTGCCACTTCGAAGCCGTGCGCGGTGCGCCGCGCGCGGATCTCGACAGTGCTGTTCGGTCTGGTGTGGCGGATCGCGTTGCGTAGTATGTTTTCGAAGCCGCTGCGTAGCAGTTCGGGATCGCCGACCAGGGTCATTCGCCTTTCCGTATTGAGCTGCAGCCGGCAGCCCTTCGCCGCCGCTTCGACCTCTTCGGTATTCACCAGCTCCGTCAGCAGTTTGCCGAGCCGGATCAGCCGCGGCGATGATGTGCCCACCGCATCCAGTCGCGAAAATTTCAGCATGGCGCCTATCGTCTCGTTCATGCGACCAATTTCCGCGTCTATCTGTTCGCGCTCCGCGGCCGTCAGCGACTGCCGGTGACTGGCCAGGGCCAGTGCTGCCTGCAGCCGCGCCAGCGGCGAGCGCAGCTCGTGGGACATTTCCTGGAGCAGCTGTTCGCGCGCAGAGATCAGCTGTTCCAGCCGGTCGGCCATCGCGTTGAAATCCGCCGCAAGGCTGCCGAGCTCGTCGGTGCGATGGGCAACGCTTGTCGGGACGCGGGCATGCACCTGGCCTGAAGCCAGCTCGCGAACGGCGTGCTGTAGTTCGCGGATGGGCCGGCCAATGGCGCGGGCGATCACCAGCGCGACAACGCCAGCCACGAGCAACGCGACGGCGATCAGGCTGAGCCGGGTGGCAGCGCTGCCCCACAAGGTAATGCTCTTCGGCAGCACCAGGAAACTCAGCACTTCACCATCGGGGGCAACGAGCCGCGGCGTGAGCCGCAGCTCCAGGTAGTTGTCGTTTGGATCATCCTGCGGGTCGGGGACGACAGACTCCTGGACGAAGGCGGCAAACTCTGGCGGCAGCGGCCGCGCCAGCAGATCTTTGCCGCCCGCGTTGAGTATGTAGATGGAAATGTCGGGCTCCGTCGCCGCATGATCTTCCAGCCACCGTTGCAGGGCGGGTTGGCCACCAGTGGCGAGTGCTTCTGCGGCCTCGCGTGCCAGCGGGCTTTGCCGGGCAGCGATATACCCGCGGAGTTCGTAAGATGCGATCACGAACACGCTGACGGCGCCGATCAGGCTGAAGGCGATTAGCGCCGCGCCGATATACACGACCATTCGCAGGTAGAGCCGAGAAACCGGAATCTGCACCGGTCAGTCGTCCTGGCCGAGGGCGTCGTCGATGACGTAACCATGGCCACGCAGGCCGCGAATGGCTTCGCGTGGAATGCCTTCCGCAGCCAGTTTCTTGCGCAGTTTGCTGATCAAAGTGTCGATGCTGCGGTCGTAGGCTTCCAGCGGTCGGTCCAGCGCCAGTTGGGTAAGCTGACCGCGGGACATGACCTGTCCCGGGTGGCGCATCAGTTGTTCCAGCACCCGCATTTCGCCGGCGGTGAGCGGCACGGGTTTGCCTTCGGCGGTCAGCGCCCGACGGCTGCAGTCCAGGCGCAGGGGGCCTACCTCCAGCACTTGCTCTTCCGCTACTGCCGGCGCCGGTTGCATGGAGCGCTTCAGTACTGCCTGGATCCGGGCCGTCAGTTCCAGTGGATTGCAGGGTTTGGGCAAGTAGTCATCTGCGCCACCCATCAGGCCGAGTATGCGTTCGGATTCTTCGCCCCGCGCCGTCAGCATGATCACGGGCAGCTGGTGCTGCTCACGCAGCTGACGCAGCACGTCGAAGCCGCTGATACCCGGCAGCATCACGTCAAGCACCATCAGGTCCGGCAGATCTTTGCCGAGGCTATCGAGGGCGGCCTGGCCATCGTGCAGCACGTCGACCCGAAAACCCTGCAGCTCCAGGAATTCCCGGAGCATCGACGCCAGTTGGCGGTCGTCATCGACCAGCAGAATTTGGGGCGCTTTGTCAGTCATCTTTGCAGGGGTGGCTGTTAGCAGAATAATGCCTGCTGTTGACCACGGGTTGACACATCACGCGTCGGCGGCTGCATACAATGGACGCTGGGATCGGGGGAGCCTGGCATGTCGTGGCAACAGGCGCCGCGGCGCCAGGAGTTCGTCATATCAGCAATGAGACGGGACCGGTTCCAGACCAGAGTATGCTGCGAGACAGCAGCCAAGAACAGCACCTGAGAGTGCAGGAGAAGGCAGTATGAGTACGGAAGCCGCGCAGCCAGCGCCACAGAACCGTCTCCTTCAATTGTTTTACCGGCCCCCGTTCGTTGGCCTGGTGGCCTTCACCATCGTCTTCGTGGTGCAGGGGATCGGCCACACCGTGATGATCATGATGGAGAACGTGTTCGGCGAGGAATACGTCTACCAGTCCGCGTTCGCTCTCGGCGCCGTGGGCGCCCTGATGCTGTGGTATGGCATGAAGTACTGCGGCGATGTCGCAGCCACGTGGATGGGATTCTGGGCCGGTACCTTGCTTTGGACCGGCTGGGTGGAGTTTGCCTTTGTCTGGAATGCGAACTTTCTCGGGGTGCCCGACCTGATGGATCAATACGTGCCCGGCGAGATCGCCACGAAGGCCGAGTACCTCGTGATGATGTCGTCTGTCGGTGTACTGTTGGCCACCATGTGTTTCTTCGTGCTGAATCCGGAAACGAAGTGCAACATGTTCGTCTGGATGCAGCGCAACCTGAAGATGCGTACCGGCAAGCCGAGCCGCGGCTATCAGCGCAATTTCGCCGCGATCACATGTCTTGAGACCA
Source organism: uncultured Gammaproteobacteria bacterium (assembly GCA_947258805.1). The sequence continues at coordinate 7,924 of CAMYJV010000003.1, forward strand.
TCTACGTCGTCTGGTTTTGCTACGTTGCGTTGCTGTTTATCTACGATGAATCGATCTTGGGCGATCGACATCCGGTGACGTATGGGTTGTTTTTTGCCAATACGGTCTGGGCGATCTACCTGCTACAGCGCCTGGTGCGTTTCTGGAAAGTGACCACTGCTATTCGCTACGGGATCCCCACGGCCATCATCGCGTGGAACAGTGTCGAGATCGCCGGGCGCTGGCACCTGTACACCGAGTTCTGGGAGAAACCATCGGAGTTTGCGCTGGAGATGGGGCTGATCACCGGTGCAATTGCCGTTGCGGCCCTGCTGGTAATACGCACCCCGCAGCACAAGAAGGCCGAACTAACGGGTCAGGTTTGACGCCACGTCGAAACGCCTGATGCCTGGCTCCGGCCGCTGAGCAACGTTGCCTGAAACTGATAACAGGCGATGCAGTTTGCCACTTGTGTCCAGCTCGTGGCGCCGGTGTCCAGGCACTGGTTTACCGTCGGCGAATCGAATCCTAAGATGCTAAGCTCAAGCTCAACCGGGGGTTGAGCTATGCCTGCAATTATCACCGGCTGGGGTAACTGTGTGCCGCCGGCCGTCGCCACCAATCATGATCTGGCCGAGATCATGGACACCAGTGACGAATGGATCGTCGAACGCACCGGGATCAGCGAGCGGCACGTATCGCACGTTGGTAGCGGCGAACTCGGCGTAGTTGCTGCCCACCGCGCGCTGGCCGCAGCGGGGCGTGAGCCTAATGACGTTGACGCGCTGATCTTCGCCAGCGTAAGCCCGGAACTGCTGGTCCCGAGTACGGCGTCCGTCGTGCAGAAGCGCATGGGCATCAAGGATGTCGCTGCGATGGATCTGAACGTGGGGTGCAGCGGCTTTGTCTATGGGCTCGCCGTCGCGAACGGTTTGATTGCCTCCGGGGTCTGCAAGTGCGTACTGCTGATCGCCGCCGAGCGACTGACCTGGTACCTGGACTGGACCTTGCGCGACACGGCGGTGCTGTTCGGCGACGGATCCGGCGCTGTCGTCATGGAGGCCGGCGGTGCCGACCAGGGCGTGCTGTGGGCAGAAATGGGTAACGATGGCGCCGCGGCTGACGCGTTGATGGTGCCGAACTTCGGCACCACCATGGACCGTATCAAGCACGACATGCTCGACATCACAGTGCAGTTCGACGGCCGGGAAATCTTCCGTCGGGCAGTCAAGGGTATGACCCAGTCGGGCCTGTCAGTGCTGTCGCATGCGGGCTATACCATCGACGACGTGCAACTCATGATTCCGCACCAGGCCAACCGGCGCATCATCGACGCGGCCGGCCATAAACTGGGCATCGATCCCGAACGCGTCTATGTGAATGTCGACCGCTTTGGCAATACGTCGGCTGCGTCGATCCCCATCGCATTGGCAGAAGCGATGGAACGCAAGCGCATTGGTGCGGGCGACCTGGTGCTGTTTACTGCGTTCGGCGCCGGCCTGAGCCGTGGCGCTGCCCTGGTGCGCTGGGGGCCCCGCGCGGAGCCCATCGGCACGTCGGACGCCGAGTTGCCGCCGTGCGAGGCCACGGGTCTGGAGATCATTCGCCGCCACGCCGAGCCGATGCAGGCCCGGGCGGCCGCGCGCGCCGCCAGCTGAGGCTCGCCCCCAGGTCCGGTGGGAGCGGCTTTAGCCGCGACTCCTCTGAATTACCGAGCCGGCCACCATCCGCTGATCGCGGCTAAAGCCGCTCCCACCAGAAGGCGCTTGTCAGTTCGCCGCGACGGATTCCGGCTTTGCCATCCGCATCGTAATCCAGCCGTCGTCCTGCCAGTCCGAGATCTCGGCCACCAGGCCCATGCCCTCGGCCTGCAGCTGCATCATCGGCACCGTGTAGTTCTCGTGGATCCATTCTTCTGTCATATCGTGCTGGCCGAGCCGCCGGGTTTGCGCAAGCACGTTCCAGTAAGGTGAGCGCCAGCGCATCTCGGTCCCTTCGCGTTCGTAGTCTATTACCAGCTGGTAAAAACAGGCCGTGCGCTCGGTCAGTGCCAGCATGCCCAGTTCGAGGTCGCCGTTCTGGTCGATCAGTTTGCCGACCCGACTGATCATCGGCATCTGCGTCATGACCTGGGCATTGATCCACTCGTCCATCAGGTCATTGTCTTTCGCGAATTGCATCGCGGTCAGCGTCATCTTGATCAGCGCATCGTTTTGCTCGTGCTGATAGGGCTTGCGGTTGTTCAGCGCCTTGATCAGCGGCTCGACTGCCAACCCGACTTCCATTTCCCGACCGGAGAAATCGTGGCGCGGATCGCCCGGGGTCGGGCTGGCTTCCTTGATGGCCACGATCACCGCGGCGCCCAGGGCCTCTTCGTGTCCCTTGAACCCGCTGCGGTTGCCGAACGTGTCCGGTTTCAGGCCGTCGGGGCCATAGTGCGCACCGCCAAAAACCGGCGCGGTGAACATCGTGCAGACCGCCATGGCGGCCATGGTCAGTAAAACTCTGTTCATTCTGGAAACTCCCGATCTCGTGATTCAAATCCAAGGATAAGGGCGCGCGCCGCACTGGCGAGCCGCCACCGTTGGGGTTAGTTTCGCATCAAAATCAGGAGCGCGTAGGCTTGGTCCACGGCCTGTCCGGCGGATGAAGCCGCTAAACCGCCAGGCGGATAAATGGAGCCGTATCGCTCAAAACCAGTGGAGACCAGCATGCAATTGTACGGCGCCCTCGCGTCACCCTACGTCACGCGAGTGATTCTGTTCGCCAGGCTCAAGAACATTCCGCTGCAGCGCCCGCTCGTGCCTGGGGACAATCCGCGCAGTGTCGAGTATCACGCGCTGAATCCCATCGGCAAGGTGCCCGGCCTCGAACTGGACGACGGCCAGCTGATTCCGGAGTCGGCAGTGATTTGCGAGTACCTGGAAGACGCTTACCCGGAGCCTCCGGGGTTGCCTGCCGCGCCGCTGGACCGGATGACCAGCCGGCTCGTTGCACGGATTACCGACCTGTACATCTCGCCCCGTTTCCAGCCGCTGCTGCCGCACCTGGATCCGGCGCGCCGTGAGCAGACCGCGGTGGACGACCTCGGCGCCGGCCTCGCCAAGGCCTTCAAGTCTCTCGAGCACTTCATGGGGCCAGGGCCGTTCTGCTTCGGCAGGGTGCCGACACTGGGCGACTGTGCCCTCGGCACGTACGTGCAACTGCTGAAAAACGTGGTGTTTCCGGCTTTCGACAGCATTGCAGACCCGACCACAGCGCCCGGCCGGTTAGCGGACTGGTGGCAAGCCATGCAGGGCCACCCGGTCTGCAAGCAGTGTCTTGACGATTACGGCCAGGCCGTGGACGAGTTCATGGCCGCGAATCGCGATACGCTGCAGGAACACAGCTGAAGGCCGGGACGGGGGCCCTCATTCTGCCGTCAGCGGCGGACGGCCAGTGGGTACGATGCCCTCGTGGTGATGCACGCGCCGCCATTGACCGTCAATGCGGCGCGCCACGGTGGTGATGCGCACCCGGCCGCTCAGGGCCCCCGGTGGCTGGAATTCGTAGTCGAGGAAATACCGCGCCACGGCGAAATCGCCCCAGACGTCGACGATGGGCGCCTCGATATCGATGCTCAAGGGCCCGCGCCGCTCTGAATCAGACATATCTTTTTTGCGAAATTTCGCCCTTGCCGCGCTGCCACCGTGGACAAGTTGCGGCTCGAAAAGATCCCAGATCGTGCACTCGGGGGCATCGCACTGTTCCACGAGTGCCGGATCAAACTGCTGATAGGACGCGAAGATACGCGTCACGAGGTCGGCGACCGCGGCTTTGTCGGCGGCGAGTTGTGGGTCGTCTGGCATAGGGGCTCCAGGTATTGCTCCGGCGGCCGCGATCAGCCGCCCAGGATCTGCGTAAGACTGAAAACGCCCACTGTCAGCAGGCTCAGGCAGGACAATAGCAGGGCGGCGTCCCAGAGGCGGCCCGGCCGCAAGCGCGCGTCGGTCAGCCGGAAGCGCAAGTACAGCGCACTGAAACCGAGTGCCGGCAGCACCAGGGACTGCACGAGACCACCGACTACCACGAGGCGCACCGGGTTCCAGCCTGTCAGGAAAATCAGCAGGCAGAGCAGCGGCAGCGTGACGGACAGAACCGCCACGCAGCGCTGCCGGACCGCGGGCTCATCGTCGAGGAGCTTCAGCACGATCAGGCAGTCGGCAAACAGCCGCGCGGCGCCGGCATTCGCGACCAGGAAAGACGAGTAGAGCACGGCGAGGGCGCCTGCCAGGAACAGGAATTTTGCGTAGATGCCGAACACTGGTACGTAGGCGCTGGCGAGGCTACTGACCATGCGCATGCCGTCGGGATCGCTGCCCTGCCGGTGCAGGACCGCGGCGCCGATGTAATAGAAAGCCACGGTGGCTAGCGTGTATACGCACAGGGAAGCGAAGGCGTCGATTTTCATCACGCGGATCCAGCCCTGGGCGCGCGATACCCATTGGGCCCCCGCCGCCGGGCTGCCAATGAAGCGGCCGTAGCCCCGTTCCAGGCACCAGTAGGGATACACCACCATGTCGGTGCCGCCGATACCGATGATGCCGAACGCCGCCAGCGCGGTGAGCCAGGCCTCCGGGCGCTCGGGCAAACCGAAAAGCAGGCCATCGAGAATCCCTTCCAGCGGAATCGCAAACTCTGTGGTCTGCAGGGCGACAACGTTGCCCACGGTGATCAGCGTGAAGCAGAACACCAGGCCGACGCAGAGGGTCTCCAGCAATGCATAACGGCCGAAATACAGCAGCAGCGCGGTTGCAAATGCCACCATCGTTGCCCAGAGGCGGTGGTCTATGGCAGCGGCTTCCAGCGCAGTGGCAGTACTCTCGGGCGCCTGGATGGCCAGCGCGTAGTCGCCGGTAATGGGAATCGTCATCGCCAGGGACTGACCCACCCCACCCAGGATGCCGCCCAGCAGTCCGTAGGTCGCGACCATCATCACAAGCCACAGCCAGATGATCCAGTTGGCCCGCAGCCGTGGTCCCGGAATGCGGTTCAGCGCCGCCAGCGTGGTTTCGTCGCTGCTGACGGTGTAGCGGCCCAGCTCGATCTGGGTAAATACCTTGATCACACAACCCAGCACGATGATCCAGAGCAGACTAATGCCGGCCTGGGCGCCGGCTTTGGTAGTGGCGATGAGTTCACCGGACCCCACCAGGCCCGCGGCAACGATCATGCCCGGGCCCAGGTAGCGCAGGATGTCCCGCCAGCGCGTGGGCGGCTCGCGGGGACCCGACGCGGCAGCGGAATCGCCTGCGTTGGCTTCAGCGGGCATGCGACGGTTCAGGGTTGCGTGTAGTCATGGGCTTCCGTTACCTGCGGCCGCGGCGCGGATGCGCCGGGTCAGCTGCAGGCGGCCAGAATAGGGTATGTGTATACGTGGGGCGAGTAATGCCCGCCGCGCGTCGCGTCGCCGCCCGTGCCGGCTTGCGCTGGTGGCGGTGAATGCCGAGGATTCGTTGGGTACCGGGAGGAAACGCGCAGTGGACATCGATATCATCCTGAACGAGTTTGCATCGCCGACGGCAGCGGCGGAACTCGGCCTGCTGGCAGAAAGCTATGGAATCCGTGGCGTCTGGTCGAGTAACTACGGCTGGTCGCGTGATGCGTTCTTCACGCTGTCGTTACTGGCAGACCGGTCTTCGCGGATCCGGATGGGGCCAATGGCCGTCAGTCCTGCTGAACTGCACCCGCTGAAAATGGCCAACCTGCTGTTTTCGCTGAACGAGCTGAGCCACGGCCGCGCGATGATCATGGTGGGCGGTGGTGGCGCCGTGTTGCAGGCATTGGGCATGGAGCGTGAGCATATGATCGGCTCGGCGCGCGAATGTCTGCAGATACTCAAGGCCGTGTCGCCGGATACAACGCTGAACTTCAAAGGCAAGATCCACAAGGTCTACGGTTATCGACCGGAGTGGGCGACGGACGAGCCGCCGCTGATCTATTTCGGCTCCAACCACCCACAAAGCCGGCGCATGTCGGCGGAGCTCGCCGATGGTCTGATTACCAGCGACTTCTGCGTGCCGCTGATGAAGAGTTTTGTGGATTCGTGTCACGAGGAGCTGCGCGAATTTGGCCGCTCACCGGCTGATTTCCGATTCAGCAACTTCTGGGCCTGGCACATCAAGGCCGATGCCGACGAATCATATCGGGAAGCGCGGCGCGAGCTGATCCTGCGCGGCTACCTGGGCGAGCAGTACTTCGAACCTTTCCTCGAACCGGAAGAGATCCGGCTGATGCGCGAGCACTTCAAGGAGTTCATGGACGCGTTTATGAATCGCAGCGGCGTCATCGAGAATGTGCCCGACGCGCTGGTCCGCAAAATGATCGACAACATTTCTTTCGTGGGCGGGCTGGATGCCATCGACAGCGCGGTGGAGACCCTTCGGGCTTTTGCGAGTGCGGGCCTGACGGAGATCGCCTTGCGCGTACACGACGATCCGGCCGAAGCGATCCGGCTGATCGGCGAACGGGTCTTGCCGGCGCTTTGACGGGCGCGAGGCGAGCAGTTGGTGGCGCTATGGCCGGGGGCCCCGGGATTTCTCGCCAGCTCGCTCAATGGCTTCGGTGATCAGCCGGCGGGCGACTGCCGCGTCGTGCCAGTCGCCCAGTTTCACCCACTTGCCGGGTTCGAGATCCTTGTAATGCTCGAAGAAGTGCTCGATTTGCTGCAAGGTAATGTCGGGCAGGTCTGAGTAGGTGTTGACGTGGTCGTAGCGTTTGGTCAGCTGGTGTGACGGCACCGCGACGATCTTCTCGTCCTGTCCGGCATTGTCTTCCATGATCAGCACGCCGATGGGCCGGGCGTTGATCAGGCAGCCGGGCACGAGCGCGCGAGTGTTACAGACCAGCACGTCAATGGGGTCACCGTCCTCCGACAGGGTGTGCGGCACGAATCCGTAGTTGCCCGGGTAGGCCATGGGCGTATACAGAAAGCGATCCACCACCAGCAGGCCCGCCTCCTTGTCCATTTCGTACTTGATGGGCTGGCCGCCCACCGGGACTTCGATGATGACGTTGATGTCTTCGGGCGGATTGTGGCCAATCTCAATGGCGTCGATGCGCATGGAGCCCCCTGCGTGTTTGCTGCCCGCAGTCTACCTTGGGCCAGGCCTCCTTGCCGCCCCGGGCGGCCGAGCACAGAGATACAGCGCGCAGGTCACGGTCCCGGTTAGCATTACAAGGCGATGCCAGACCCGAACCCACTGCTGCCGCCCCTGATCCAGGGTCTCCTGGACCCGCACCTGTACCCGCACCCGGCGACGGCCGTGGAACTGATCGAGACCCACATTTCCTGGGTGCTGCTGGCAGGTGAATTTGCCTACAAGATTAAGAAGCCCGTGGACCTGGGATTTCTCGATTTCTCAACGCTGGGAAAGCGGCGTTTCTTTTGCGAAGAGGAAGTCCGGCTGAATCAGCGCCTCGCGCCGGATCTCTACCTGGGCGTCGTACCCATCGGCGGTACCTCAGGGCAGCCCGGGTGGGACGGTGGTGCGGCCATCGAGTACGCGGTGCGCATGCGCCGGTTCCCGCAGCAGGCACAGCTGGATCGGATGCTGGCCGCTGGTGAGCTGCGGGCCAGTCAACTGGATGCCTTCGCCAAACTAATTGCAGATTTTCATAGCACTGCGGCGATCGCGGATGCCGACACGCCTTTTGGCGAACCGGTGACGGTGTACCGGCCTGTAGAGGAAAACTTTCTCGCGCTGCGCGGCGCACTGGAATCACGTGATGCGCTGGAGCAGCTCAATGTGCTGGAGGCGCGTGGAATGGGCCACTTTCTCGCGCTGCGTGACTTGCTGGCGGGGCGCAAGCGCGAGGGTTTCGTGCGCGAGTGCCATGGCGATTTGCACCTGCGCAACCTCGCGTGGGTAAAAGATCGGCCGCTGGCCTTCGACTGCATCGAATTCGATCCCGCGCTGCGATGGATCGATGTGATGAGCGAGATCGCGTTCCTGGTCATGGATCTGCACGCGCGCGAGCAGGGAGCGCTGGCCGCTCGATTTCTGAACCGCTACCTGGAACACACTGGCGATTACGCCGGCCTTGAATTGCTGCCCTTCTACCAGGTCTACCGTGCGCTGGTGCGCGCGAAGGTGGATGCGATACGGCTTCAGCAAACGGATGTCTCTACCGGTGAGAAGGAGCAGATCGAGACCGAATGCGCCCGCTACCTGGACCTCGGACGCGATTTCGGGAAACCCGGGGCGCCGTGGCTGCTGATTACCCGCGGCCTGTCGGGATCCGGCAAGACCACGCTCAGCGAAGGCCTGGTAGAGCAGCTCGGTGCAATCCGGATCCGCTCTGACGTGGAGCGCAAACGACTGTTCGGACTGCCGGCAGAGCAAAGCGCGGGGGCGGAACCGGGGCAGGGGATCTACACGGCCGAAGCAGGTCGCATGACCTACACGAAGTTGCTCGAGCTGGCCGAAAGTGTGCTTGATGCGGGCTACCCGGTGATCGTCGATGCGGTGTTCGCCGAGGCTGAGCAGAGGTCGCCATTCGAACTGCTGGCGGCCAATAAAGGTCTGCCGTTTCTTATCCTGGAGTTTTCGGCTTCTCCCGGCACGCTGCGTGAACGCATCACCAGCCGGCCCAGGGGCGCGTCCGACGCCGATCTCGCGGTCCTGGAACGCCAGCTTGCACACTGGGAGCCGCTGTCAACCGAGGAGCAGGGGTGGCTGCTCACGGTAGACACGGAGCAGGCGCTGGACGGCGACCGCCTGGCTGTCGAGATCTGCGCCGCTGTGCGATCAGATTGAATGCACCCTCTGACCCCGCGCGTCAGCCGGTCAGGATCACGGAGCAGCCGATTCGCCCAATCACATCCAGCGCGAGTTGCCGGCCCGGATCTGAGTCATCGCGCGGCAACACCAGCAGGCGCGCGGCCGCCCGTGCCGTTGCGGTGGCAATGTCCGTGGCGCTGCCAGGCCCGCCGAGTCGGTGGTAGCTGGCCGCCGGATAATCGCCGACGATTTCTGCCGCCTGGGCACGCAAACTGGCCTGTTGCGCCTCGTCCGCTGCGGGCAGTAGCACGGCCAGGGCCAGGCCATCGGCCCGGGCGATGTCCGTGGCCATCTGCAGGGCCGCACGACCACCGGCGGAGTCCTGGTACACCGCCGCGATGCAGCCTGCGCTCGCTGGCGGTTCCTGGACGATGACCAGCGTACGCGGGCCACTGGCCAATAGTTCGGGAATCTGCATGCGCAGTGACAGCCGCTGGCCCATCCGGTCCCGCGCACTGGCGACCACGAGCACGTCGAATCCGGCGCAGGCCTCGAGCAGGCAACGCGTCAGGGGGCCGCGTGTTACCCGGAAGGAAGACGCGACGTTCATCGCATGCGCGCGATTTTCAAAGGCGGCGCGGACACGGCGCCCGTGCGCCCGGATCTGCCGTTCCATGTCAGCAGCATCCGGTACCCTGGAGCTCGCGTCCTCGTAACGGACCTCCCGGGACACTGGCAGGAGACTCAGGTTCAGGACTTCGAGATCCTCGATGAACAGGCCGGTGATCTCGGCGGACTCGCGTGTCCACAGGCTCGTGAGCGCGTACTCGACGCTGCGCGGTGTTGCCGACAAGCTCATGGAGACCAGTATTCGGCGCTTGGGCACCATGCTCACTCACTCTCTTTGGGCTTGCGGCGCCTGTTCCTGGCGGGCTTGGCGGCGAACTTCCGGCGCTGATCGGCCAGGGACCGCAACGCATTTTCAACGCTTCGGTTCACGCTGTTGACCGGAAACGCACCGGTCTCGTCGCGCTCACCTGCTTCGCGCGCGGTGAGCAGGCTGATCGCCTCATCGACATCTTTTAGCGGATAGACCTGGAAGCGGCCCTTGGCAATCTCTGCAACCACATCTTCACGCAGCATCAGGTGCTGTACGTTGTCCGCCGGAATCAATACGCCCTGGTCGCCGGTCAGTCCTCGCGCATTACAGACATCGAAAAAGCCCTCGATCTTCTGGTTCACGCCGCCGATCGCCTGCACCCGGCCGTGCTGATCGATCGATCCCGTGACCGCCAGGCTCTGTTTCACCGGTATCTCGGCGATCGCCGACACGAGCGCAACGAACTCTGCCACCGACGCGCTGTCGCCGTCGACCCCCCCGTAGCTCTGTTCGAACACCAGGCTGGCTGACAGGGATAACGGCAGGTCCCTGGAATACCTGGCGCCGAGGAGTGATGACAGGATCAGCACGCCCTTGCTGTGTATCGAACCGCCCAGTTTCGATTCGCGCTCGATGTCGATGACGCGGCCTTCGCCCAACCGGACCGTTGCAGTAATTCGTGCGGGCTGACCGAAGGCGAACTCGCCCAGCTGGATCACGGATAAACCGTTGACCTGGGCGGTTCGCTCACCCTGGGTCCGAACATGAATCGTATTGCGTTGGATGGCCTCGAAGGTTTCTGTCCGCAAGCGGTCCAGGCGGTGGGTCCGCCGCTGCACTGCCAGGTCTATGTCTTGCGCATCCGCTTGCGCTGCATCGCGCTCCCGGGCGAGAAAGTCCGCTTCGCTGAGCAGGTCCGTGACCCGTTCCACGCCGGCCGACAGCTTGTCCGAGTCGCCCGCATTACGGGAACTCTCCTCGATGACGCGTGCGATCGCTCCCGCGGAGAATGGCAGTAACTCCTTGCGCTGCACGATGGAAGCCAGCATCTGGCCATACAGCGGAACATTCTCAGCACTGCGTGGAATCTGATCTTCGAAATCCGCCGCGACCTTGAACAACTGGGGGAAGTCCGGATCCAGCTGGCAAAGCAGGTAGTAGAGCAGCCGGTTACCGACCAGTGCGACCTTTACGTTGAGGGGCATCGGGTCGGGTTCCAGGCTCTCGGCGGACATCAGGCTTAGCAGCTGGGCAACGGATTCGATCCGAACTTCACGATTCTTGAGAGCCCGTTTCAATGCGTCCCACGCAAACGGCTGCATCAGTACCTTGTCGGCATCCAGCACCAGGTAGCCCGCGCTGGCTCTGTGCAGAGCCCCTGCCCGGATCATCGTAAAGTCCGTCACCAGGTTTCCAAACTGCTGTGTGTGTTCGATATGCCCGACGAGGTTCTGGTGCGTTGGATTGCTTTCGTATACCACAGCGACTTCGTCGGTCTTTGCGGCAGAGACAAGCACGTTGATCTCGTAGCGCCGGAACAGGTGAGAGGTATCGATACGCATCCCCGATGGCAGGCTTCCCTGGTCTTCCGGTATTCGAAATTCATGGGCTCTGTCGATTACGTCCGCCTTCAGAGCATCCAGGAACTCAACCACTGTGGGCAGATCCTTGTAGCCTTCCCGCACGGATGAGATCAGCGCGCCCACCGCCAGATTCGTCACGTTGGCGTCGAGCTCCCGAATCTGCCCGCGTTTCTCTTTTTGCCAGTTCGGCACGTTCTCGAAATGCTGACGTAATCGATCTGTCAGGCGCTCGATGTTTGTCTCGATGCGTTTTTTTTCTTCAGCGGGCAGTTCGTCGAAGGCCTGTTCCGCGATTACGGACCCGTCGCGGATGGGTGCCAGTGCGAATCCGTGCGGCGTGGGCAGCAAACCCAGATGGGCCTGCTCGGCCTCTTTCTGGATGGCTTCCATCCCCTGTTGATTGCGATCTTCGAACTCCTGATCGATTTCGGCGCGGCGGTTGCGGTAACTCTCGCTTTCGAAAGCCGCGGGAATTGAGGCCCGCAGTTCTTCGATCAACCTTGCCACATCCTTTTTGAGTTGCAGCCCTACGCCCGCAGGTAGTGGCAGTCCCCTGGGCTTCTGTGGGTCATCGAAATTGTTGACATAGCACCAGTCGGTGGCCGGTTCCTTGCGTTGTGCCTCCCGGCGCAGCATTTCGAGGGTGACTTCATGGCGGCTGCTGCCCGGATTGCCGAGCACATACAGGTTGAAGCCCTCGTGGGGAATGCGGGAGCCGAACTCCAGCGCGCTTAGCGCGCGCTCCTGGCCCACCAGTGTGACATCCGCTTTGACTTCAGCGGTTGTTGCGAAGCCGAGAGCTTCGGGTTCACAGCGCTGAACGACCGCTGCCGGCGACAGAGCGTGGGGCGAACCTGGGGCAGGCTTGTCCTGACCGGGCATCGTGACCTCCAAATGCAGCGAGCTTCATGGCACCGCTCTTGTGGGCGGCTTGAACGTCTAGTTTATCGCCGCGTCCGTGATTCGAGCCAGAGCCAGTGCCAATGCGGCTATTAGCAGGATCACGCCGGCCGTTCGATCCCGGATTACCCCCCAGCGCGGCTCGTGCAGCGCTCTGCCGATCGACCCAGCGAGGGCCGCGTAGGCGCAGTCGAAACCCAGCGCGAGGAGCCAGAAAGTGACTGCCATCAGTGCCAGTTCGGTTTGCGGCGATACTGTGCCAGTCAGGAACTGGGGAAAGAATGCCACGAAAAACAGCATGGTCGTGGGGTTGGTCAGCGAGACCAGGAAGCCTGAACCAAAGGCGGAGCCCTGGCGGGGCGTTGTCGTGGTGCCGGCTGCAGCCGCCATTCCGGCACTTCGCCAGCGCTGTATGCCCAGCCAGGCAAGGTAGGCAATGCCGACCCACCGGACCAGGCGCTGGGCGATGGCTAATTGCGTGATCAGCGACGTCAGTCCGGCTACCGCGATGGTGAGCTGGATGGCCATCGCGGTGCTGGTACCCGCCACGGTAATCAAACCAGCGCGGCTGCCGCCCCCCAAGGCGTTCGCAACAATCAACAGGATACTGGGCCCGGGAATGACGATCACCGCGGTGGACACGGCAATGAACGCGAAGTAGACGCCGCCACTCACCTTCGCGCGCCTTTAGTCCGCCTCGCGGTCGATGTCACAGCAGTGGGCAGGTGGCTGGCTGAGAACCGAGTCGGTCACCGGGTTCGGTCGGAACACTGTGCAACCCTTGAGCGCAAGTTTGTAGGACTCGTCGTAGAGGCCCGAGAAAGTTTCAAAGTCACACGACGCCGGGACGCTTACAGTCTTGGAAATCGCGTTGTCCACCCATGGTTGCAGCGTGGCCTGCATGGCCAGCTGGGCGCGGGCGCTGACGCCCGATGCAGCGAGGAACTCGGCGGGCGGAGCTGCCCCGGGGCGTTCCTGCTGCCAGCTGTCCCAGGCCGCGTCACGGATCCGGTAGGTGTGGCGCTGACCGTCAGGTCCAAGCACCTGGCGGTCGAACTCCATCGCAAATATCGGTTCGATGCCACTGGACACGTTATTCGCCAGCAGACTGATCGTGCCGGCCGGGGCGATGGCCAGGAGGTGACTGTTGCGGATGCCGGACCGGGCGATTCCGGCGCGGATATCGGCTGGCAGTCGCTGCAGAAACGGCCCTTGCAGATACGGGTTTGCATCGAACTGGGGGAAGGGGCCGCGTTCTTCGGCCAGTTCCACAGACGCTCGGTAGGCGGCGTAGCAAATGGTCTGCATGATCCGCCCGGCGGCCTCCCGGGCGTTCGAGCTGTCGTAACGGTGTCCCAGCATCGTCAGTGCGTCGGCAAGGCCCGTGATCCCGAGGCCCAGCCGCCGTGTCTCCAGGGCGGCCATTGCCTGCTGCGGCAGTGGATAGCGCGAGATCTCGATCACGTTGTCGAGAAAGCGGACGGCTACGCGGGCGGTGGTCTCCAGGCTTTCCATATTGATCCTGGCTGACGGTGTGAATGCCTTGTCAATCAAGCGGGCCAGGTTAAGCGAGCCGAGATTACAGGCGCCGTAAGGGGGCAGAGGGATCTCGCCACAGGGATTCGTGGCTGTTATCTGCTCCCGGTACCACAGGTTGTTCTCGCGATTGATGCGATCGATGAACAGCACGCCTGGTTCGGCGGCCTCGTAGGCCGCGCGTTGCAGCTGTTCCCAAAGGGCCCGGGCCGGTATGACTCGAGCCACTCGGCACGCCACCATGCCCCGGGTGTCTGACCAGTACCGCTGGATGACCGGTCCGTCCGGCTCTTCATCCGCGACCGGGAACACCAGGGGCCAGTCACGGTCAGCCTGCACCGCCGCCATGAGGTCGTCCGTGACCTGGACCGACAGGTTGAAATTGCGCAACGCCGACGGATCGCGCTTGGCGTTGATGAAGGTCTCGATGTCCGGGTGATCGCAGCGCAGTGTTGCCATCATCGCGCCGCGCCTTGCCCCCGTAGACATCATGGTTGCGCACATGGCGTCCCAGATACGCATGAATGACACCGGGCCGGAAGCGATGCTGTCCGTGCCGCGCACGGGCGTGCCGGCCGGCCGTAACGTGGAGAAGTCGTAGCCGATGCCGCCGCCCTTTTGCATGGTGACCGCGCCCGCTTTCAGTGAATCGAAGATGCCGTCGAGGGAATCATTGATCGGGCCCATCACAAAGCAGTTGGACAGTGTGACGTCGCGATCGGTGCCAGCGCCGGCGAGGATGCGCCCACCCGGCAGGAACCTGAAGTCTGCCATCAAGCGGTGAAAGGCCTCGGTCCACCTCTGCTGGTCGCGACTTTCGGCCGCGGCCACCGCAGCCGCGACCCGCCGCCAGGTATCCGCTATGGATGCCTCGCCTCTGTAACGGTACTTGGCGGCCCAAACCTCGTGGGACAGCTCATTTTGTTGCGGATTTGCGGGACTCATCGTAATTCGCCCGTTTCTCGCCGGCCGTCGCTCGCGTTACAGGCTATTGCTGCTTGCGCCGCTCGATGTACTGCTTACGCCGCTCGATGCTGTCGATGATGGTGTTCAGGGTCTCACAGGGGCGCATGGCGCGAGCGGTCAGCTCAGGGTCGGGATGGTAATAGCCGCCGATATCCATCGCCTTGCCCTGGACCGTGTTCAGTTCCTGGATAATGGTGTCTTCGTGCAGTGCCAGCTGTTCTGCAACCGGGGCAAACCGGCTTTTCAGCTCCGGGTCCGTATCCTGCTCGGCAAGGGCCTGCGCCCAGTACAGTGCCAGGTAGACATGACTGCCGCGGTTACCCATTTCGCCGACTTTGCGTGACGGGGAGCGGTTGAATTCGAGGAATTTTCCCGTGGCCTGATCCAGTGCGACGGCCAGGGCTTTCGCCTTCGCATTGCCGGTTTTTTCCGCCAGGTCTTCCAGGGAAACTGCGAGGGCGAGGAACTCACCCAGCGAATCCCAGCGCAGGTGGCCTTCTTTCACGAATTGCTGCACGTGTTTGGGCGCGGAGCCGCCGGCACCGGTCTCGTACAGCCCGCCGCCGGCCAGCAGGGGCACGATGGACAGCATCTTGGCACTGGTGCCCAGTTCCAGGATCGGGAACAGGTCGGTCAGGTAGTCCCGCAACACGTTGCCGGTGACCGAGATGGTGTCCTGACCGGCGCGCACGCGTTCCAGGGTCGCGCGCATGGCTTCCACCGGCGGCATGATCTCGATATCCAGGCCCGCGGTGTCGTGGTCCTGAAGATAGGTCTCGACCTTCGCGATCAGGTTCCTGTCGTGGGCACGTGCCTTATCCAGCCAGAAGATGGCCTGGGCGCCCGTCGCCCGCGCGCGGCTCACGGCCAGTCGCACCCAGTCGCGAATAGGCAGGTCCTTGGTCTGGCACATGCGCCAGATGTCCCCCTGCTGCACCGGGTGCTCCATCAGGACTTTGCCGTTCACGCCGACAACGCGCACTCGTCCGTTGGCGGCTACCTCGAAGGTCTTGTCGTGGGAGCCATACTCCTCGGCCTTCTGGGCCATCAGCCCGACATTGGCGACGTTACCCATGGTGGTCACGTCGAAGGCGCCGTTCGCCTTGCAGTCGTCGATGACCACTTGGTAGATGCCGGCATAGCAGCGATCCGGAATCATTGCCTTCATATCGTGCAGCTGGCCGTCAGGGCCCCACATTTTCCCCGATGTGCGCAGGGCCGCCGGCATGGACGCGTCGATGATGATGTCGCTGGGCACGTGCAGGTTGGTAATACCCCGGTCCGAGTCCACCATCGCCAGCGCCGGCTGTTTCTCGTAGACAGCCTGCAGGTCGGCCTCGATCTCTTCGCGTTGCGCGTCGGGGAGCTCCTGGATCTTCGTATAGACGTCGCCGATGCCGTTATTCGCTTCTACGCCCAGCTCCTCGAGGACCTGCGCGTGTTTGTCGAACACGTCCTTATAATAGACCTGCACCGCGTGACCGAACATGATGGGATCGGATACTTTCATCATCGTGGCTTTCAGGTGCAGCGAGAGCAGCACGCCCTGTTTTTTGGCCGCCGCCGTCTCTCGCGCATAAAAGTCCCGGAGTGCCTTGCAATTCATTACCGTCGCGTCTATCACCTCGCCGGCCGTCACGTGGGTGGTTTCTTTCAACACCGTAACCGTGCCGTCGTCGGCCACGTGCTCGATGCGCATGTTCCCCGGGGTAGTCTTCACATAGGACTGTTCGCTCGAATAGAAATCCTGATCGTCCATGTGCGCGACATGCGAGTGGCTGTCCGGGCTCCACTCGCCCATGGAATGCGGATGCTTGCGGGCGAATTCCTTCACGGCGGCCGCGACGCGGCGATCGGAGTTGCCTTCCCTGAGTACCGGATTCACGGCGCTGCCAAGTACCCTGGCGTAACGCGCCTTGATGACTTGTTCGTCTTCCGTCTGCGGGTCTTCCGGATACACGGGGACGTCGTACCCGTGTCGCTGCAATTCCTCGATCGCGGCCACCAGCTGCGGAATAGAGGCGCTGATGTTCGGCAGCTTGATAATGTTGGCTTCCGGAGTCTTGGCGATTTCACCGAGTTCTGCGAGTGCATCCTCCTGCCGCTGATCCGGTGTCAGGTTGTCGGGAAAATTCGCAATGATTCTGCCTGCCAGCGAGATGTCCCGGGTTTCTACCTGGACGCCAGCCGTTGCGGCGAAGCCCTGGATGATCGGTAAGAGTGAGTAGGTAGCGAGGGCAGGGGCTTCATCGGTGTAGGTATAAATGATCTTGGACATCAGCGTGCTCGGCCTTACTTGCGACGGGCCCGACCGTCGTGTGAAACGGTCGGGTCGATGGTTTTTCGGGTTTGAGCGCGGGCGTGGCGCCAGCTGTGCCGGCAGTCGCATTGCGCATACCGGAGAATTGTTCCCGGCCACGGTACCCGCGGCGGACGCTATTCTAACGCAGTGAACGGGAAAGAATAGCGCCGCAGGATGCCGCCGGGGCCCTAGCCGGCCGGGCAGTCGACGGTTCGCGGCGTGCCGGTAGCGTCAACCGTTTCCAGCTTCACGGGCCGGCGCCAGACGCGCTGGACGTATTCCAGGACCTTCTCCGAGCGGCTGAGATCCAGGCCCCGGCCGTCGGTTTCGTGCTCATGAACGAGGTGGAGCGTGCCGTCGGTATCCACGTGCTGCGCCAGCACGGTGGGGGAGCCGAAATGGTACTTGGGCGCCAGGATCTGGTCCCGCAGCTCATTGATGTCCGTGTCGAGAATGGTCACGGTCCCATCCTTGTCGGCTTCGTAGCGGAACAGCTTCAACTCCTCTGCCAGATCTTCTGTCAGGTAGTTGCGGATAAAACTGAAATCGTCGTCCTGGGCGCGAATCTCGAAGGCCTTCTCCAGCCCGTGCTCCTCGATGATCTTCTCCCACATGGAAAAACCCAGGTGATAGGGGTTCACGTTCAGCGAAGCCTGTTTGTCTGCGGCATGGGGGCGGACGACATCCGAATGCGTTTTGATGGCATCCAGGTAATCGCTCTGCGGGATAAAGTCGGCCTCTCGCAGCAGGCGTGCATGCCAGTACGAAGCCCAGCCCTCGTTCATGATCTGGCAGGCAAACACCGGGTAAAAATAGAAAGACTCTTCGCGAACGGCCAGGAAGATGTCCCGTTCCCAGGGCTCCATTTCCGGCGCCGACTGGGCGAGAAACCACAACAGGTCGCGTTCGGCCGCGGCATTTGCAGAAGCCTCTTCGTTCATGGACCCGAGATCTCCCGCGTCGTCACCTTCGCCGGGCAGATCCTGAAAGCGCGCCTTGAACGGGTCTTTAGCGGTATCAGGCCTGGCATCATCCGAGGCTTTCGGTAAGCCCCGGCGCACGCCCTTGAAAACATCGATGTGGCTTTCCAGCGCCAGGGCTGCATCGAGCACGCGTTCCACCTTCGCTTCGCCATGCTCTTCGATCGCCATCGCAATGCGCCGGGCGTGGCTCGCTGCGAGCTCGACGATCTTGTAGCCAAGCTGCTTCTGGCTGCGGCGGAACAGCTCGTTGTTCTTGGAGAAGTCTGCATGTCCAAGAACGTGGGCCGTCACCAGCGTGTTTTCCTGCACGCTGTTGTTCTTGGCCAGGTAGGCCTGGCCCGGATTGCCCGGAAAAACCACCTCGAACAGCCTTGAATGCCCCATCCGGTGCTGGATTAGCTGGTAGATGTAACGCACGCCGAAAGACCAGTGCGGCATCCGCACCGGCAAGCCGTACACCGCAATCTCCATCATGAAGCTGTCCGGCACCTCTTCGAAAGTCACCGGGTAGTAGTCGAGGCCCTGGTCGCGGCCCAGGGCTTCCAGCCTGACGAGGCGGTCTTCCAGTGCACTGGTCATCGGGTTGGCCTCACGTTAGTGGCATGGTGGTTCAGGCTGCTTCGCCAGCCAGCTGTTCCTGGAAGAAGCCGCGTATCGCCTTCCAGATAGAATCGTTGCTTGTCAGCGCATAGCTGTCGCTCGGCGCGCCAGACTCTGCCACTGCAGAAAAGATCTTGGCCGTCTCGGTAGTCAGGGCGCGATCTTCGGAGGACGGGGTTTCGATGTAGCCCATGAAGCTGCTTTGCGCGCCCAGGCTGCGCAGCAGGCCTTCGGCCTTGTCGTGATCATCGCGGAAGTTCTCGCCGTCGGATGCATAGAACAGGTATATGTTGTACTGCGACGGGTCGTAACGGTCCTGGATAGCTTGCGACACAACGTCGAATGCCGTGGATGCGACGGTGCCGCCCGACCCCCGGACCTGGAAGAACTCACTTTCTTCGAATTCCCAGGCCTTCACCGTATGGGCGACGAATACTGTTTCGATCTGCTGGTACTGGCGACGCAGGCCTTGCATCACCCAGAAAAAGAAGGTCTTGGCGAGTTGCCGGTCGCGCACCTGCATGCTGGACGAGACATCCATGGCAAAGAAAACGACCGCTTGCGTGGCGGGTTGCTGACGCCGGGCGAGCTGGCGAAAGCGCAGGTCTTCGTCAATGAACGCCGGGCCGTCGCTGTTCACCGCGCGGCGCTTAATGGCTTCTTTCATCGACCGCCGGCGATCCAGGCGGGAACGGGCGCCGCGCCGGTCCCAGCCCTCGCGCACATATTCGTCATCCCTGACGCCGCCGGACTTGGCTTCGAGATTTGGCAGCTTCAGCTCTTCCCACAGCCAGTCGATGATGTCGTCAACCTTGAGTTCCACAGCGAACTGATAGCCGCCGTCACCTTCGCCGCCGGCCTCCTTGCCGCCCTCGGACTTGCCGCGCTTTTTCTGCCCCATTTTGTCGCCGGGCTTTGCATCACCCTGGCCGGCGCCCTGCTGCTTGGCGTTCTGCCGCAGGCGGAAGCGGAAATGCTCCATGATGCGCACCGGGATCTGGACCGTGCGGTCGCCGCTGCCCATGACCTCCGCGTTCGAAATGACCTCGGGTAATTTGGCCTTGACGGCTTCCCGAATCTTGTCGTTGTGCCGCAACCAGTCGCGGGCGCCGCGCGAGAACAGGTCGTACCACTGGCGTCCCGTGTCGCCGCCGTAGGCGGAGAAGGTAGACGGCGTTGGTTTCATGCGTCGTTTCTCCGGGCGTCCCGTCACTCTTGCGACAGCAACGTCGTCACGTAGCTGAGGGCCTCCTTGGCGCTGTGCTGGTCGTAGCCGTATTCGTGGACGAGCCGTTCCTGCACCGCGGAGATCTTCTGCTCGGCGTCCCCGTCCGGGCGGGCCGCTGACGTAACCAGCCGCAAGACGTCGCGCCGTTCTTCGAACAGGTATTGCTCGATGGCTTCGTGCAAACGGCTGTGGCTGTCCAGCGTGAATTTTTCACCGGCCTTGAAGGCCACCATGGCCTTGCGCACCACTTCCTGGCGGAACGACTCCTTGCCGGAATCAGAAATCTTGATCTTGTCTTCGACAGAACGCAGGAAACGCTCGTCCGCATCACGATCCTCGCCGGTTATCGGATCGGTGAGGGTGCGGTTATCCAGGGCGGCTTCCACCTCGTCGAGGTATTTCTCCAGCAGCTCCTGGGCTTCGTCTTCAAAAGAAGCAAACAGGGCCCGATGCACATCTTCCTTGACCCAGCGGTTGTAAAAGTCTTTCCGGGCGATCACCAGGAAGTCGACCCAGAGCTTCTTGTGAGCGCTGTCCATTCGCGCGTCGCTTTCGATGGAATCCTTCAGCGCCAGGAGCATCTCCATACTCGTCAGGCTGTCCGCGTCGCTGCGCGTAATGGCATTGGAGATGGAATTGATGACGAAGCGTGGGCTCACGCCTGACAGGCCCTCGTCCGGGGACTCGGCATGCAATTTCGGCACGTCGGCGAGGGAGAAACCTTCGGCGTCTTCGCCGGCGAACAGCCGCAGCTTTTTCGACAGGTCGAGGCCTTCCCGCTCCGGCTTCTCGAGCCGCGTCAGGATGGCGAAGACCGCTGCGAGCTTCAGTACGTGGGGGTCCAGATGCACGTTACGGAAAGCCGGCGCATGGGACACCAGTTTCTTGTAGATACGTGCCTCGTCCGTAAAACAGAGCGTGTAAGGCACCCGGATAATTACCATGCGGTCGAGCAGCGCCTCGTTCTCCTTTTCCTGCAAGAACTTGTTGAACTCTGCAAGGTTTGTATGGGCGACGATCGTTTCGTCCAGGTGGATAAGAGGGAAGCGCGACACCTTGACGTTCTTTTCCTGAGTCAGCGTCAGCAACAGGTAGAGGAACTCCCGCTTCACCTTCAGGATCTCAATCATTTCCAGCATGCCGCGGCTGGCTGCGTACACGGCGCCGGACCAGGACCAGGCGCGAGGATCGCCTTCGTCACCAACCTCCGCGACTTTTGACAGATCTACTGAGCCCACCAGGTCGGCAATGTCGGCCGTGGTCGGGTCATGCGGGGCATAAGTACCGATACCGACGCGCGACGCTTCTGAAAGGAAGACGCGCTCGACGGGGAAGTTCATGAAGTCGCCTTTGAATTCGTCATCCAGCCGGGCCTGGCTGTGTGGACTCAGTTCGCCGACAACGTCGACCCCGTAGGTTTCGCGAAACTGGGCACGCATGCTTGCGGGAATCAGGTTCAACGGCGACTCGTGCAGCGGCGAACCTTGCAGTGCGTAAATGGCCCCTTCTTCCGTATGGCTGTATTCTTCGAGTGCGCGCTTGAGCAGAATGACCATCGAAGACTTGCCGCCGGACGGCGGGCCGAGCAGCAGCAACAGCCGGCGGCCGACATCGGAGCCGGCGCTGGCGCCCTTGAAATATTCAACGACCCGATCGAGAGGAGAATCGATGCCGTAGAGCTCGTCGACAAAGAGGTCTTTGGGAACCGGCAGCTTGCCGGCTTCGCTAACGGTGTGCAGGGTTCTGCGCTTTTCTTTCTGGTACCAGCACAACATGTCGTACATGTAGCGGTGACTGCTGCGCGTGTAGCAGCCCGGATTGGCCGGGAGAACGTTCTCGAGAAACTCGCCGAATGTGCCTCGCCATCGGGACGCCTTGTGAGTTGACGCAAATGTCGCCAAGTCACTGATAAAACTATCTGCCACCGTGGTGGCGGCGTGCTCCGATTGGGGTACGGTCAACATAGCTGCTCTCCTATGGCCTTCGGAGGTCACTCGTACCGATTGTTCTTGTTGTTAGTCTTTCGTCGAGTTCGCCCTCTGTCCTCCTTGAAAAATGTCTTTAGCGGTGGTCGCGGTGCTGGCTTCAAGCACGGAATCAGGTTCTGCCTTTAACCTGACCCTTGCTGTGACCGCCATCACAGTCTCAGTATCTTTTATTACATAAGCCGCCCCTGCACAACCGCGATTCCGTCCGTATTTCTGGCTGTGACCGCTTCTTTACTGAAGGCCCCCGGCTGGCCATGTCGCAGTGCAACGACCGCCAGTCGCCTGAATCTCCAGCGTTTCTGGGGCCTGCCGACTAATATGGCGGCGGCGTTGGGCTAAGCTTGTCTCGTTGGTGTGAAAAGATTCTCGTGTGCCGAGGATTACAAGGGTATTAACGATTATGTTGCCGCGACACGAGAAACGCCTGTGAAAATGATGCCCCGTTTAGTGCCGATGGCCTTGGCCCTGCTTATTTGCCTGCCGGTTGTCGCCGAGCCGGCCGAGCCTTTTCCGGCAGCCCCAACGGACTGGCCGCAGGCCAGGCTTCCCGCCGACGTCGTGCCCCGGGCTTATCGCCTGGACCTGACGATCGTCCCCGATCAGCCGGCCTTCAGCGGCCGGGTAGAGATCGACCTGAGCGTTGCGGTCCCGTTAACGGGTTTCTGGATCCACGGCCGGGATCTGCGGGTGCTCGAACTGGCCGTCACGCCGGCGGGCGGCGAAGCTGTCGCTGGCACCTACACTGAAGTGGGCGCAGACGGCGTCGCATGGGTGGCCCTTGCCGATGAACTGGTGCCCGGCTCAGCCACCCTGAAAGTGGTCTACGACGCGGACTTCGACAGCGGTTTGTTCGGGCTCTACCGCGTAGATGTGGGTGCGGACGCGTACGCGTTCACGCAGTTCGAAAGCACCTTCGCCCGCAAGGCTTTTCCGGGTTTCGATGAGCCAGTGCACAAGACACCGTTCTCGATCAGCGTGACGACACGCGCGGCATACCGGGCATTGAGCAATACTCGCGTCATCGGCACCGAATCGCTGCCGGACGAGATGCATCGGCTTCGATACGCCACGACGGAACCCTTGCCGACCTACCTGATCGCCTTTGCCGTGGGTCCGCTGGACGTTGTCGAATATGCGCCGGTGCCCGCAAACGAGTTTCGGGAGACCCCGTTGCCACTGCGCGGCGTGGCCGCACGCAACCAGGGCGAACGCCTGGAGTACGCGCTGGCAAATACGGCTGCGATTGTTAGCGATCTCGAGGGCTATTTCGGTCGGGCCTATCCTTTCGACAAGCTCGATATCGTAGCGGTCCCCGACTTTGCCGGCGGCGCGATGGAGAATGCGGGGCTGATCACCTATCGCGAGTCCCTGCTGTTGTTCGACGACACGTCACCGGTCAGTCAGCGACGTTACTTCGGTTTGATTCATGCCCATGAGCTGGGTCACCAGTGGTTCGGCAACCTCGTCACCATGCCCTGGTGGGACGACATCTGGTTGAACGAGGCTTTTGCGTCCTGGATTCAGGCCAGGACGGCACAAAGCTGGCGGCCGGAGTTTCGTTATCGGCAGTCGGTGCAGTCGCAGGCACTGCGGGCGATGGCAGCCGATAGCCTGGTTAGCGCTCGCCAGATACGGGAGCCCGTGGAAAGCTATGACGAAATCGTCAGCGCGTTCGACGCCATTACCTATCAGAAGGGTGCAGCGGTGCTGCAGATGTTCGAGCGTTACCTGGGAGCCGACACTTTCCAGGCGGGTATCCAGGCCCACATGCGCCGATTCGAATTTGGCTCGGCGACCGTCTACGACCTGATGGATTCGCTGGAGTCCGCGGCCGGCCCGGGGATGGCGGTGCGCGAGCCCATTGAGTCATTCCTTTTTCAGCCTGGTTTGCCCTATGTCGAGCTCAGCAGCCGTTGCTCGGATCGGGGTGTCGAACTGGAACTCGCGCAGACCCGCTATTTGCCCGCGGGTTCTGCCGGGAATCGCAACCTTGCCTGGCAGCTGCCGGTTTGCCTGGGCTTCAGTGTCGACGGTGGCAGACAGGAGCACTGCCTGTTGCTGAAAGCGCCGAAGCAGGCATTCTCGCTGCCCGATATGGCCTGTCCGGAATGGATCCTGCCGAACGCCGGCGGCGCCGGCTACTACCGCTGGCTGCTTCGGGGCGGCATGGAGACCCTCGCGCCCGTGTTCTTCGACGGGCTCGACGGCGGGGAGCGGCTCGCTTACGTGGACAGCATGATCGCGGGCGTCAATGCCGGGCAGTTGCCGCCGGGTGTGCTGCTGGATCAGCTGGCCACGATCGCCCGGGCGCCGGAACGCTATCCCGTGACGGCAGCGGTGACGGCTTACCAGCAAATGCTGGACGCCCTGGTTGATGCGGACCAGCGGCAGGCAGCCAACCGTTTTGGCATCGCTGCCTTCGGCCCGCGGCTGGAGGCAGTGCTGTCAGGCGACGGTGCCTTGTCGGCTTCTGATGCCACGCTGCTCAAGGCGACACTGACCGGGTTAATGGCGCTCTGGCTGGAGGACGCAGACACCCGCAAGCTATTGCGGGACGGCGCGTTTCGATTCGTTGGATATCCCGATGGTACGGCCCCGGATGCGGCGGCGCTGGATCCGGACCTGTTGCCAACAGCGCTGACGGTAGCGGTGCAGACCGGAGGCCGTGCGTTCACGGAATACCTGATCGCGTATATCCGTGACAGTGGCGATGCGCGGATACGCCAGGCGGCCGTCACGGCCCTGGCCTACGCGAGCCAACGGCAAAGCCTCGAACTGGCCAGGGCTTTCGCCCTCAGTGGCGACCTGCGTGGCAATGAATTTCAGACCTGGGCTGCGTTCCTCATGAATCCAGGCAGTCGCGCTGAGAACTGGCCGTGGATCCAGTCGGCTTTGCCGGATTTCATGGCAGCCGCAACCCGGCGCGTCCGCCGGGAGTTACCGCTCTATCTCAGCCGCGGACTCTGCTCGCAGGAGGACGCCGACACTTTGCGGGCGTTGTTCGACGGCATCGCGGCTGACTACCCGGTGAGTCCCCGGCGGCTGAACCAGGCGGTGGAAACCGCGCAGCTTTGCGCGGCGTTACAGAAAGCCCAGGCGGGGCCCGTGAACGAGTATTTCGCCCGGTCTGGAAATCAGCCGGGGGGTTAGAACCTTTGCCACTTCGGCAGGCTGGCCTGCTGCGATCAATCCGGGAGCAGGGCCACCTGCACCCGGTTGTTCTCCCTGGCGACGCGATTCCAGTCGCCGGCAAGCACCCCGGCCAATCCCGGCGGGTAGGCTGCAAGGGGCGCAGAAATTCCGAAAGCGTTGATCTCGACCCTGATCGGGTTCCGGGGATCGTTCTGCAGCGCCGCCACATAGTTGGCGAAACGCACCGACTGTTTCGCAGAAAGTCTCAAGGCGTCGTCGGCGTTCATCCCCAGGCGCTCGCAGTCCAGGATGGCCAGATCCGCCGGCGCCAGCATAAAGCCGCCCAGTCCGTCTGCGACCTGGCAGAACTCGCCAACGTGCGTATCAATTTGCACGAGGCCGGAAAAACCGATGGCGCGAAGCTGTGCAACCAGCCCGTCCAGCCAGTCTACGCGGTCGTCGCCCAGGGGGACTGCCCCCATCTCGAATCGGCCCGCCTGGTTAACGGTCCACTCCACCGCCGCCAGGAAGTCCAGGTAGCGGTCCCGACTGTCCGCGCTGGTGGTCCAGTCATTGTCGGCGCCGGCCCGGTCCCGGTCGGTTCGCTGCCACTCGAGCGCTGCGCTCAGCTCACTGTTGCGGGTAGTAGCGTCGCGCAGTTCGCGTCGCGTGTCCACTTGCAGCGCGAGCAGGGCGGCGGCGAGCAGGCCGAGCCCAACAACACCTGCAATTGACATGGCGCGGTGCGGTTCGGCTGCTGCTGCGGTGCCGGGAACCGCTGTGGGCTGTTCGGCTGTCGCATCGTCCGGTTCTGTCGGCCCGTCGGCCTGCGGCAGCCGGCGATCGGCCGGACCCTGCCGGCGATCGGCGGCTCCCTGCCGACGGTCCTGGACGTTGCCGCGGCGTTCAGCGCCGTTGTGACCGGGTTCGTCGAGCAGGCGGCGCATGCTGGTCTCGATATCCTGCTTCAAGCTCTCGCTGTGCTGCTGCAGCATCTCTGTCAGCCAGTCGTGCAGCTCGGACCAGTCGGCCACTTCTATTTTCTCACTGACATCCGCGAGGGTTCGCTCACGGCGTCCCTCGGGTGCGGCGGTTTCACCTGTCGCCTCCGGCTCCGCCGCGTCTCCGTCAGGGCCAATCAGGTGCAGTGACTGCAGTATTTCCGTGACTTCTACCGGCTTGATCTGCTTCGGCAGCACGCCCACCGCGCCCAATGCCCGCGCCTGGCCCACATACAGCTCGCCGGCCTGCGACGTATACATCATGATGGGAATCGTGGCGGTGGCCGGGTTGTCCTTGATGGCGCGGACTGCCTGGAAGCCGTCCATGCCGGGCATCATATGATCCATGAAGATCACATCCGGACGCGCGGTGCTGAGATAGGCCAGAGCATCCTCGGCAGACTCCGAGGTTTCCACACGCAGCTGATGCGCAGCCAGGAGCTTGCGCAGCACCTGGCGCGCAGTCTTGGAATCATCGACGATCAGAGCGCACTTCTGTCCCGCCAATGGAGCTCTCCCAGAACTGCTCGCGGACGGCCTGCACCCATTCTACGCTGTTGTTATGCAACGAAATCCGTGAACCAGCTATCGATTCGCGGATTGGTACAGGAATAAAGGCCGCCCGGCGACCGCGATTTCAGCCGGCCGCCTTCAGCTGGCCGCGTCCCGTGCCGGTCAGCAGCGGCACGGTCTTGTGCACCCAGTTCTTCGGATCTGCCTTGTGCGCGGGGCACGGGATCACCCGAATATGCGTATCGGCCAGCGCCTGCCAGGCCGCCATGTCGATCATGCCGGCCTGTGCGCCGTAGTCCACGGTGATCTGGCGGACCTGGGCCAGGGTTCTGTCCGTATCGACCAGCAACTCCTCTGTCGGGGATGCAGCCTGCCGCGGGCGAGTCGTCTTCAGGACCGCGTAGTCCTCGTCCATGACCGTATCGCGGGTCATGTCCACGAGCATTTGGTGCTCGTCAGCCGTCGTGCCTCGCACCTTGCTGCCATCCCGCGCGACGCTTTCGTGCTTTGGCATCAGGATGATCATGTGTATCTGCGTGTTGCGTTCGTCGACAGGCGTGACGTATGCGGTGACGATCTGCGGCGGATAATTCGGCTGGTAGTTCGTGTTGCGGGATACGCAGCCGACCACGTTATATTCCATCATCAAACCGGCGTTATCGCCGTGGTTGCCCTCGGCGTCCCAGGAGGCATGCCAGGCTTTCAGGTAGCGATCCGTCAGTTCGTGGTCGACGATCGTGACGCCCTTCGGCAGCCACTTGGCAAACTCGTGGATGTAATGCACGTGGCAGGGGTCGTTGTAGTTCTCCGCCATACGCATGTAGTTGATGTCCTTGTGGCGAGAAATCACACCCTGGTGCCAGTCGTCGGAATCCCACTCCGGCATGATGTCGGGCAATTCGGGCCGCTCGTCTTCGCCCAGGTCGCCGAGGAAGACGAATACCAGGGCGTATTTTTCCTGCACCGGGTAGGCGGGCACGCGGGCCCGCTTCGGCGGTTCCGTGGGTGTCCTGGTGCCCGCGGGGATCAGCGTGCAGCGGCCGGCGCCGTTGAACTGCCAGCCGTGCTGGGGGCACTCGATGCCGCCGTTCTTGCACTGGCCAATGGCCAGCGATGCACCGCGGTGCACGCAAATGTCGCTGAGGCAGTGAATCTTGCCAGTCTCGTCGCGGAACAGCACGAAGTCGGCGCCGAGCATACGGACTCTCGTCGGCTGGTCGCCGATTTCGTCAGCGATGCCGGCCGCGTACCAGTTGTTAATGAACATTGACGACTACTCCCGCGGTTGGCCAGGGCTGGGGCCCCGGTTCTATCTATCTGAACATTATAGAGAAACACCCCGGGCAAAGGGTCGCCAGCGGTTTTTGCCCGGTGCGCGGCCGGGTCGTTGCGCGGCGCGCTATACCGCGACGGTCAACGGATTGTAGTCGTACAACCCGAGCGACTCCGCGTTGCGGTGTGAATTGCGGTTCAGGCTGTCCGGGTCGCGAGAATAGATTCGGCGCGCGTTCACATGCGATTGCAGCATCACGAAGGTGCCCCGCTCGCGACGGGCATTTTCGTAGCGCGTCAGCGCTTCGGGCCAGTCGGCGGCGGCTGCTACCGCGCGCGCCAGCACCATGCCGTCCTCGATGGCCATTGCCGCGCCCTGGGCCAGGAACGGGGTCATCGGGTGGCTGGCGTCGCCAAGCAGGGTCGCCCGTCCCTTTGTCCACTGCGTCAGCGGCGGGCGATCGAATAAACCCCACTTGAAGCATTGGTCTGCAGGTACTGCCTGGAGTATTGCCTGTACTTCCGGAGCAAAATCGACAAACTCGGCGAGCAGTTCGGGTATCGCGGCGCGCTCCGACCAGCTTTCCGTCTCCCATTGCTCCCGACTGCTGAACGCAACAAAATTGTAGAGTTCACCGCGGCGGACCTTGTAACGGGTAAAGGTGCGGCCGGGGCCCGCAAAGGCGACTGAATCCGGGTGCAGATAGGCGGCATCGAGTTTCGCGGTTGGCACCAGGCCGCGCCACGCGATGTAACCGGTGAAGCGCGGCTCATCTGCGCCCCACAGGTTGCGGCGCACTTCTGATCGAATGCCATCGGACCCGATCAGTATGTCGCCCGTCGCCTGCCGGCCGTTGGTGAAGCTCGCAGCGATGCCGCTCTCCGATTCCGCCAGCGCCATGAAGGCTGCGCCTACGTGTATGCATTCAGGATCATTGGCCGCCACGGCAGAGGCCAGCGCCGCGTGCAGGTCTGCCCGATGCACCTGGCAGTAGTTCGCGCCGTATTTTTGCCGGGGCAGATCTCCACGGTCGGTATCAACCAGTGTCTCGCCGGTCCGGTAGTGCTTGACTGCCCCGGACCGTGGGACGTGGCAAATATGCTCGACCAGTTCCGTGCCAAGCAGATGATTCAGGACGTGGCAGGCATTGGGTGTGATTGTTACGCCAGCCCCGATCTCGCCCAGCCGGGCGACCTGTTCGAACACCGACACCCGGCAGCCAGAGCGCTGCAAGGCCAGCGCGGCGGTCAGGCCTCCGATGCCGGCGCCAATGATCAGTGCATGCAGGTCGCGCATCGTGAACGAGTGTTTCGCTCTCAGGCGTCTGTGTCAGGAACTCCGCGCCTTGGTACCGGGCTTCGATCCCGGTAGGCAATAATCGGATCACTACCGGTCATCGCTACGTCCGTCTGGCAGCAGTCGTAGGCGTAGGTGCCGCCCGGACGTGTCAACAGCCAGTGTGCGGCCCAGTGTTCGACGCTGATCGGGACCACGGACGGAAAATCGGCACGATTGACAAACCAGTTGCCGCCGTCAGCAACCGGCCTGGGTGCGGACCAGCCACCTGGTTCGAGGGTTGCATAGCGGAGCGCGTGGCTGTCGCCGGCGGCGGGTTCCATCCAACTCATCACCGCAATGTCGTTCGCTGTGACCGCGAGATGCGGGGTCATGCTGCCCCGGCCGGTCGGTGATGAAAGCTCGGTAAAATCCAGGGGCTGGGGTGGCCCGCCGCAGGCCACCAGCAAAGCAGCGTTGGCGACCATCGCGGTGCTGGTGAGATGCCGCCGGCCTATCGTGGGCTGCCGCTGCGTTTTTTGCGCCATCAGGCTTTGCTGTGCAGCCGTCGCTAACGCCCGGCGTGAAAGTCGGCGACCAGGATTGCGTCCTCCGGGAGCGCCGTTTCCGGAATTCCCTGGAAATTGTCGGGGCCAAGTTCAAACGACGACATATCCATCACGAACGTAGACAGGTTGTCGCGGCCTTTCGCGCTGCGCGCGAACAGCATCTTCTTTCCGTCCTTCGATAATGACGGCAGGCCGTCGAAACCGATGTTGTAGGTCAGGCGGCGCGGTTCGCCACCCGCCAGGTCACCAAGAAATACCTCCCAGTTCCGGCCTTCAGTGACACGCACGAAGACGTAGTGCCGGCCGTCGCTGGCGGGGTAGGGCGCCCAGTTCATCTTGCCGTCGAAAGTGCGCTGCCTGAGATCCTTGCCGTCGTGCCTGATGGTGAACACGGTCATCGGCGTCGGCCAGATCTTGCCGTGCTCGCTGGACCGCCAGGCCCGGAACATGATGGTCTCATTGTCCGGCAGGTAAAATGGCGCCCCCGGCTGCCAGTCTTCCGTGAAAGTGATCTGCTGCTCGTCGCTGCCGTCCGGGCGCACGCGCCACAGGTTCAGGTTGCCGTCGATTTGCCGGGTGAAGACAATCCAGTCGCCTTTGGGAGAGATAGACACTTCCGCCTCGTACCACTCGTTGTCTGTCAATCGGACGATGTTGTTGCCGTCGAGATCAGAGGTGTAGAGCTCTGCGCCTTGCGGGTACAGGTCCTCGTTGGCCCAGTCGCCCAGCGGCATGTCCATGTTGTCACGGGTCGAGGTCCAGACGATGCGCTGCTGGTCGGGGAAGAAGTAGGAGCACGCATCCTGCCCGCGGTCATTGATGCGCACGGCGCTCTTGCCGTCGTCGCTAAAGATATAGGTCAACGCGCCGCCGATGCGGTCTCCCGCCGGCCTTTGGGCGTCGGGATCCTGGGTCTGCACAATGAAGTGATAGTCGTCCGGCGCGTAGTAGGCCTCTGCGGCCGGGGGAATGTTCGGAATCAGGCGCACCGGCAGTTCCTTGCTCTTGTCGGGAGCCGGACCCGTATAGGCGCTGGCTGCCGAGACGGTATCCGTCTGCTGGTGGCCGCCAGCCCAGGCAGTGGCTGCGAACAGCATGCTTGAGAGCAGGCACGTGATGACGATCATTGGGCGATTCTCGTTCATGGCTCGGAACTTACTCGGCAAGTCATGGTTTGATCAAGCGGCAATGGTTTCAAGGGTCCCGGAACGGCAGGGCTTTCTCTGTGACCGGGGGCGCCCAGTCCGGGAAATGATTGGCAAACCGGTCGTTGCGGCCGCCGTAGAACAAGGTGGCCTTGGCCGTGCCACCGTGCCAGATGTCGAAGCGCGGATCGGCGTAGCGATCGAAGAATGCGGTCAATCGGGCATCCATTTCATTCCTCACGGATTGAAATTCAGGGTCGTCTGCCAGGTTGCGGGTTTCGCCGGGGTCCCGGGCGAGGTCGTAGAGTTCGTTCGGCGCAGCGAGGAAACGCTTGGTGTATTTCCAGTCGCGCGTCTGAATCACACGGGTGTCGATGTATTCGAAGAACACCGTGTCGTCCCAGTCCAGCTCTTTACCTGTCAGCGCCGGCGCGAAACTTCGACCGGGAGTATTCGCAACCTGGCGATCGCCGAGGCCGAGGTATTCCAGCAGGGTGGGAAACAGGTCGAACTCGTCGATCAGCATCGAGTTGCGCCGGCCGGCGGGAACCCGCCCCGGTTGCCGGAAGATCAGCGGAATCTGCATGTTTGCGCGGTAGGCCGGCGCGGGCACGCCCCAGGAGCTGTTGCCCCAGAGACCCAGCTGACCGTAGGCGGAGCCCTGGTCGGACAGAAACACCACCAACGTGTCTTTATCGAAGCCGCTGCGCTCCAGTGCGGCAAGCACTTCCCCGACACCGTCATCCAGCATGGTCATCTCGGCCGCGATCGTGTTCATCGCCTGCTGGTTGTTCAGCGCGTCGATGGCCGCCCATGGATACGTGCCGCCGACCACGTCCACGGGCATGCGGACGTTCTTTGCCCACTCACGCAGGTAGGGGTGTACCGGCCACTGCGGCATGCGCGGCGGATTCGCTGCATAGTACGCAGCGTGCCGGTTGGTGGCCGCTTCGTTGACGGTCGGCGGCAGAATATACGGGCCGTTGTAGGACAACAT
The DNA here is from genome assembly GCA_947258805.1 of uncultured Gammaproteobacteria bacterium. The sequence continues at coordinate 39,536 of CAMYJV010000003.1, forward strand.
CAGGAAAAACGGTTCTTCCGCGCTCTGCTGTCCCAGGAAGTCGACGGCCCGCCGGGTCCAGTAGTCGGTAACGTGCAGGTTCAGGTCGGCGACATTCAGGGTCTCGCCGTTATCCGTGAGCTCGGCGTCAACAAAGCTTTCTGTGTGGCCGCCACGAAACGTGACCCAGAAATCGAAACCGAGCTGCGCCCTGGCGTGATCGCCGAGGTGATACTTGCCGACCATCCCGGTCCGGTAGCCGGCATCGGCCAGGGTCTGGGGCAGATTGCGAAACTCCTCGATGGCCGACCAGTCCGGCACCTTGAAGCGACCCGGCAAACCGTTGTGCACGCCGGTTTGAGAAGGCAGCAGGCCCGTCAGCAGGGTCGCACGCGTCGGGGAGCACACACCGCTGGTCGCATAGGCCTGCTCGAACAGCAGGCCCTCGGCCGCGAGGCGATCTATGTTCGGTGTGCGAATGTCCGAATTGCCGTAGGCACCGAGCAGGCCCGGACCCTGGTTGTCCGTGACAATCAGCAGCAGATTCGGCGGGCTTGCGCTCCATGCGCTGACCTGCAGCAGCATTGCGGTCGCGGCAAGCCATGGCCTCGTGTTCATTATCGGTTAGGGCCCCGGCCGTCGCGGCATCGTGGCCCGCACGTGCTAAGCGGTCTTGTGCGCATCATTTGACGCCGTATAAAGTGGGGGAACCACGCTGGTTCTGCACCCAATGGCGATCTTATCATCGTCGAACGGCCGCTCCGTCCGCAGAAGGCTTATGATGATTCGTCCGGGCAGGCAATCTTGCAGCCCGTGGCAGGTAGGGTGACTGGTAGCATCCGGTGCCTGGTCGCAGGGCCGCCGGTGGGAGGGATGAATGGCGAACAACAGTGAATGGGTGTTGACGGCGAACGGCACTGGTTACAGGCTTTTTGCGCACGACAAGAAGTTCGCGCCATTGCGCGAGGTCAAACACATGGACTGGCCGAGCGGGCGCCTGCCAGCGCGGGACATCAACAGCGACCGACCTGGCCGCAGCTTCGACAGTGGTGGCCAGGGCCGGCATGCGATGGAGCCTCGGACCGACCCCCACCAGGAAGAGGAGGTCCGACTCGCCCGGGAAATCGCCGACACCCTGCTGGAGGCACGGCGGAAGGGTGACTACAACAGCCTGATCATCATCGCCGCCCCGCGCTTGCTGGGGCACCTGCGAGAGATGCTACCGGCAGCCGTGCGACAGAACGTGGGGACTGAGATCGACAAGGACCTGACCGGCTACGATGCCGAACAGCTCACAGACTGGCTTCGCAAGGAAGTGTGGGGAAAATAGATTAGCTGGCGCCGATCCGCACCGGCATCCGGTGGGCACCGAAATGTTCCGGCTCGGCGTCGAAGCAACCCGGGACGGCAGACCCGCACGCCTGGCAGCGGCCCGCGGCGTCCAGGCCCCAGCGGCCGAGCTGGTACCAGTCGCGTTCAATCAATAGCTCCCCACAATCAGGGCACCAGGTGCTGCCGCCATCGGCGTCGTGCACGTTGCCCGTGTAGGCGTAACGAATGCCGTTGGCCATCGCGATGCGACGGGCGCGGGTCAGCGTTGCAGCAGGCGTGGGGCCAACGTCGCGCATCTTCCAGTCCGGATGAAACGCGGTGAAGTGCATCGGCACATCGGGCCCCAGGTTTTCGGCCACCCATGCGGTCATTCGCTCCAGTTCCGCACTGGAATCGTTCTGCCCGGGAATCAGCAGCGTCGTCAGTTCCAGCCAGGTATCGGTCTCGTGACGGATGTACTGCAGCGTCTCCAGCACCGGTTCCAGGTGCCCGCCGCAGGTCTTGTAGTAGAAATCGTCCGTGAAGGCTTTCAGGTCTACGTTAGCTGCGTCGATGGCGGCAAAGAATTCCCGGCGCGGTTCAGGATCGATGTAACCAGCCGTGACCGCCACGGTCTTGACACCCTGTTCGCGGCACGCGGCAGCCACGTCCACCGCGTATTCGAGAAATATCACCGGGTCGTTGTACGTGAAGGCGATGCTTTTGCAGCCGAGCCCCCCGGCGACTTCGGCCAGCCGCGCAGGACTCGCCGCGTCGGCGAGCACGTCCATCTCCCGGGCTTTGGTCATATCCCAGTTCTGACAGAATTTGCAGGCCAGGTTGCAGCCGGCAGTACCGAAGGACAACACCGAACTGCCCGGGTAGAAGTGATTCAGCGGCTTCTTTTCGATGGGGTCCACGCAGAACCCTGAAGAACGGCCGTAGCTGACGAGTTTGATCTGCCCGTCGAGGTGCTGCCGCACGTAGCACAGGCCGCGCTGGCCTTCGCGCATTCGGCAATGTCGCGGGCACAGGTCGCACTGAATGCGGCCGTCGCCCACATCGTGCCAATACTTGGTCGGCACCGTCGTGGGATCAGCAGTTCTCGGGTCGTTCATCTCTTGTTAAATGGGTCCCGGATGCCCATATATCAAGCATGAATATCAGAGTCTCGACCAGGCAGGGTAATTGACGTGCTGATTCGCCGTGATCCGGCCGTTGCCGGGCTTTTTTACACCGCTGATGCCGCCGTGCTGCGCGAACAGGTCGAGGCGCTGCTTCGCGGCGCTGCCGTTCCCGCCGGTGAGCCTCCCAAGGCACTGATCGTGCCCCACGCCGGGTACCAGTACTCGGGTGCCGTGGCCGCCTCGGCCTACCGCTACCTGGCATCTGTACGGGAGCGGATTCAGCGCGTAGTGCTACTGGGGCCGGCCCATCGCGTCTGGCTGGACGGCCTGGCGGTGCCTTCCGTCGACGCGTTTGCCACGCCCCTCGGCGACATTCCCATCGATACCGCGGCCCGGGCTGCCGTCGCTCGGCTGCCGGGGGTGCAGGTGTCGGATACGGCGCATGCGCAGGAGCACTCCCTGGAGGTCCAGCTGCCGTTTCTCCAGGTGGCCCTGGGCAACTTCAGTTTGCTGCCCATCGTCATTGGCGAATGCGCTCCAGCAGCTGTCGCAGCCGTCATTGACGCCCTGTGGGGTGGACCCGAAACGCTGATTGTCATCAGTTCTGACCTGTCGCACTTTCACACCTATGATGAGGCACGCCGGATCGATGCGTGCACCAGCCGGCGCATCCTGGAAGGCGCCACGGATCTGCGCGGCGACGAAGCCTGCGGCGCCGCCGCGGTCAATGGCCTGATCGCAGCGCAGCACGCCGGCAAGCTCAGCATCGAGCAGGTTGATCTGCGAAATTCCGGCGACACTGCCGGTGACCGGACCCGGGTGGTGGGATATGGCGCATATGTTCTGCACTGAGCAACTGCTGGTGGAACTGGACGAACACGAGCGTGTTGCGTTGCTGCGCGTTGCGCGGGCGTCGATCGTGCACGGCCTGGCGAACGATCGGCCGCTGGAACTTGAGATCACGCAGATGACGGGCCGCCTTGGCGAGCACCGGGCGAGCTTCGTGAGCGTTTACCACCGGGCGCAGCTGCGCGGCTGCGTGGGCAACCTGGCACCGACGCGAGCGCTGGCCAACGACGTGGCGCGCAACGCTTATCTTGCGGCGTCACAGGACCAGCGCTTTGAGCCGCTTACCCACACGGAACTGTCCGCGACGGCCATCGAGGTTGCCGTGCTGTCGGCTCCCGAAGCTTTGTCGGTCGAGTCTGAAGCGGACCTGCATCGCCGGCTGGTCCCCTACGAGGACGGTTTGATATTGACCGGGAACAACAACAGTCGGGCGACTTTCCTGCCGAAAGTCTGGGAAAAGCTGCCGCATCCGGCTGACTTTATCCGGGAGCTGAAGTGCAAGGCCGGGCTGCCGGCCGACTACTGGTCCGACTCGCTGCAATTCGCCAGGTACCGGGCGACTTCGTTCTCTGATACCTGAATTAGTGGCGCAGGCCCGGCCGATGCCAGTGGTTGACCAACAATGGCCATGATGAATTAACAAGGGAGTGAACGCGTGATTACTTATCTGTACTGGGCCTTCTTCATCGCTCTGGCCTTTGGGCTGGTCTTTCTGTTCGGTGCCCGTCTGAACAGCTGGAAGGCGGCCGGGGTCGGGGCGGCACTGGTGTTGTTCTTCGGCTGGGCCGCTTACTTCTTCTACTTTCAACAGCTATTTGTGAAGCGTTACGGTGGGGTGATGGCCATTCGTGTGCCAGCCGGTCAACAGCATGTTGCAGCCACGTGGAAGGACGACAACCTGTGGATCGAAAATTACGATCCGCGCACTAACGAGTGCGTGTTCGCCGAGTATTCCAAGGGCAATCTGCTGGAAGGGCGGGTCAGAATTAAGAATTGCAATCCCGTCGGGCGCGGCGAGGTAGCCGCCGGTAGTGCTTCGACCGCCAGGTAGTGAGCGCCGGCGCATTCAACCAGCAGGTGGCGGAGCTGCTTCGGGAGACGGCGGCGGTCCTGGAGCAGCAGGACGCCAACCCGTTTCGCGTCAACGCGTATCGGCGGGCCGCGCAGACGATCGATACGCTCGATGAAGACCTGCGCAAGATTTTCGAGCGTGAGGGCACGGAGGGCCTGATCGCGCTTCCCGGTATCGGCCGCAGCATCGCCGGGTCCATCCGTGAAATTGCGATGACCGGCGGTCTGGGCCGTCTGTACCGTCTGCGCGGCGAACTCGAGCCGGAGCAGCTGTTCCAGACCCTGCCCGGGGTTGGGCCGGATCTTGCCGCAGCCATTCACGACCAGTTGCACGTTGATTCGCTGGAAGCCCTGGAGATGGCGGCGCACGACGGGCGCCTGGAAGAAGTAAAGGGCGTGGGCCCGCGTCGCGCAGCGTCGATACGAGCGAGTCTCGCGAGCCTGCTGGGTCGACGCCCGCGCCTCCGCCCGCCGCTGGCACCGGGCGTGGACTCACTGCTCGCACTGGATCGCGCCTATCGATCTCAGGCCCGTGCCGGCAGTCTTACGATGATCGCGCCGAAACGTTTCAACCCGGAAGGCAAGGCGTGGCTGCCCATCATGCATGCAGAGCGCAAGCCGTGGCATTTCACCGTGTTGTTCTCTAACACAGCGCGCGCACACCAGCTCAAGCGCACCGGCGACTGGGTGGTGATCTATTTTGAAGACGCGGACAATCGTGCCGGGCAGAATACGGTGGTCACAGAAACCCACGGTAAGCTGCAGGGTAGACGCGTGGTGCGTGGTCGGGAAGCCGAATGCCAGGAATATTATCGCCGCGGCAACCGCGCGATGGCGCGTCGCGACGGCCGGCGCAAGTCACGGGCCGGAAATCGGGCCTAGCGCCGGGACCTGGATGCACTCCAGGTAATCCACAAGATCATCCAGGGTTTCCGCCACCTGGCGTTCCGAGAACGCGCCGGCACCTGCGCCGATCCAGAACTCGTAGCCCCAGACGGGCATCTGCTGGGAGCCGTGCGCGGTGATCTGGTCCCGCCCGTCAATCTGCCGTTTCAGCTCGTCCCGCGGAAACACGCCGTCGTTGCGTGCAGCGATTCGGGTCAGGTCCGGCACGGGCGTAGCCAGGACTTCGGACACCGGCCCGTCGCCGTGCCCGGACGCACCGTGACAGGCGGCACACAGTCGCTGGTAGTTCTCCTCACCGGTGTAGGTCACTACCTCGGTGGCACCGGCGGAGGCCGCGGCGATAGTCAGTGCAGCGATGAGCAATCTGTAACGCATGGCACGGCATTATAGGCCCTTGACGCTGCGGGGCGGGTTGTTGGGCGTCGCCGGCATGCCGGCCGGGCTCAGCCTGCCTCCAGGATCTCTGTTACCACCCGCTCGGCGGAGGCCATGGCTGACTCCATGCCGAACTCGCTCCGCCTGGTGTGTTCGCCGGCAAAGTGGATGCGGCCCTCCGGTCGTGGCAGTTCGGTGGCGAATCGCGAGATCTGGCCGGCGGAGTAACTGAGCCCGCAGCCGCCGATGAAAGGCGTCGTGCCCCAGGAGTAATGGCCCATGACCTCTATCTGGCCGCGCGATGCCGGCCGGACTTCGGCGAGCAGATCCAGTACCAGGCGGGTCGCCGACTCGCGGTCGTATTGATCGATACGCTGGCTGCCCTGGCCGTTGATCCAGACCACCAGCGTGTGCACGTCGTCGTTGCCGTCAGCCATTGCAAATACGCGTTCCAGCTGGCCGTCCGACCACAGGCTGGGTTCCAGGCCATCGGCTTCCCAGAACCGGCTCGTTGGCCGCAGGTAGAACTTGGTGGCGGAGTAATAGGGCACCTGGCTGGCGGCCGCGGCCTTCAGTGGCGACAAGGTTGGTGTGATCTCGATTTGCCGCAGGGCCGGGAACGGAATCGCTGCAACCAGGAAATCACCGCGATACCGGGTGCCGTCGATACTGGTGACTTCTATGCCGCTCGCATCCTGGGCGATGGCGGCGGCAGCTTGCCCGAAGCGGATCTCGGTCTTGAGGCTGGCGGCCATTGCGTCCGGCAGGCGCTGGTTACCGCCGGCTACCTCGCTCAGCGGGGCGACCGTTTGCCCGGCTTCCTTCATGGCCCGGAAGGCCCGGATGCCAAAATTGGTACGCGTGGTGTCACGGAACAGGGACAGCGCAGAGGTGCGGTCCATCCCGATGCCGTTATAGGTATGACCCATCAGGCGTATCGCTTCTGCCGATACGCCCTGCTGCCGAAGATATTCGGCTATCGGGATGTCGAGATTCCGGAAGTCCGGCGACAGCCAGTCATCCAGTTCCTGCAGTGGGTTGTACCTGTTCAACAACTCCGAGGACAGTCGGGCGGGGGCGATGTTGCGTTCTTCACCCGTCGTCTGGTTCACTGCGGCTTCAGCCCAGTCATCCGCGCGCACCAACTGGCCGCGCACGTGGTAAGCGAACGGCCGGACGCGAATCGAACTCGGTATTCGTTCCAGCTCGAGGCGGCGCATCATGTCCAGCACGCGGGCATACATGACGCCGATGTCACTGGCGCCCAACTCGTGCAGTGTGCCACCGAAGTTCCGCGTCTGGACCCTGCCGCCGCCGTGGTCTGAAGCTTCCAGCAGCGCGACGCTAAAACCGAACTCCTCGAGCAGCATGGCCGAATAGAGCCCTGCAAGCCCGGCCCCAAGCACGATGACCTCGGCCGACTCGGCAGCGCGCAGAACTCGCGGTGCCAGCATGCCGACGGCGGAGGCAGTGACGCCCTGGATCAGGTCACGACGGTTTACGCCCGACGAACTCAAGTCCTGCATCGAGAGGCCTCCCATGTTTTGCTGCATTCTGGAGCGCTTGGAGATCCGGCGCAAACCGCGGCGCGTCTGCTAGTCTCCGAAGCGACTGGCTGATCCAACGCGGAGAACAACATGAAAGCTGCCGTTCTCGACAAGTTTGGGCCATCTTCAGTGATGGAGGTGCGCGAAGTGCCGAAGCCGGAGATTAACGCAGACCAGTTGCTGGTCAAGGTAGCCGCCGCCGGCGTCAATCCCATTGACTGGAAGATACGCGAAGGCTGGATGGCCGAGCGCTTTGGCGCTGAGTTTCCGATGATCCTGGGCTTCGATGCCGCCGGGACCGTGGCAGAGGTCGGCGCGAAGGTCACGGGTTTTCAACCCGGAGATCCCGTATTTGCCCGCTCCAACGTGGGTGCGGGCGGTTGCTATGCCGAGTTCGCGGCGATAGATGCGAATACGGTGGCGAACAAGCCGGAGGCACTGAACGACGACGAGGCGGCCGCGATGCCACTGGCTGCGCTGACGGCGCTGAATGGTCTGCGTGATGTCGGCCGGCTGCAGGCAGGGCAACAGGTCCTGATCAACGGTGCGGTCGGGGGCGTGGGTGTCTACGCGTTGCAGATTGCGAAGAACATGGGCGCGCACGTCACCGGCGTGTGCAGCACGTACAACGTTGAGCTGGCCCGTGAGCTGGGTGCGGATGAGGTTATCGATTACAAACAGCAGAACCCGCTGGCGTCGGGCCAGACCTGGGACGTGATCTACGACACCGTGGGTTACCTGGAACATAACCAAGCCCGCGAGTGCCTCACGCCCGGCGGCGTGTACATCACCCTCGTACCCGCGGAGGGAATCGAGTTCTTCATTCCCGGGCAAACGGAGATCAAAGCGCGCGGTGGCTACTTCCTGGTTTGGGTGCCGACGGCTGCCGACCTGATGATCCTGGCGGCCTGGGTCGAAGCAGGGAAGCTGCACTCGGTCATCGACAGCATCTATCCCCTGGAAATGGTGCGCGATGCGCACGAGCGCAGCCAGAGCGAGCGCGCCCGCGGCAAGATTGTGCTGCGTATCAAGAGCTGAAGCTGGTTGGTGCGGCCCGGGCGCCCGTCCGGCTGCTCAGGCAAGCTCATTTTTTGTCGGCGGTGGCAGCAGGTAGCCGGCCGTCAGTTCCTCGCTCACGCTCCACAGCCGCGTTGCCATCGCGCGATCTTCGGTATGACCGCCGGCGAGGATCGGGTTGCAGTGCTCGAAGAAATAGCCGCTGGTCTGTGCGAGTGCCGGCGCGGTGGCAACGTAGACTTGGGTTGCAGCGCCCTGCGGAATGGTTTTCGTAAATATTTTGCCGATGGTTTTGAGTGCGAGAGGTTTCCATGCCGGCATATGCCGGCCGAGGTTGGTGGGTATGACGCCGGGACGGATGGCGTTCGACGAGGCGGGATAGGCGTCGAGCCGCTGGGCCAGTTCCAGTGAGAAGAGAGCGTTAGCGAGCTTTGATTGTCCGTAAGCCTGCGACGGGTCATAGCCCCTTTCCCCTCCGAGATCATCAAATTGAATGCCTTCTTCCGGCGCGTTGCGCGTTGCCTGGCCGCTGCTCACGTGCACGACGCGCCCCTGTGCTGCAGCCAGCACCTGTTCCAGCAGCTGGTTCACCAGGATGAAGTGCCCGAGGTGATTCACCACGAACTGCCGCTCGAGGCCATACACCTGCTGCAGCTCCGGCAGCTCCATGATGCCCGCATTGCAGATCAGCATGTCGATAGCCTGGTTCTCCGCGCGGATCTCGGCTGCCGCCGCGACGATGCTGGGCCAGTCGGCGAGGTCGAAGGCTGACGGTGTCGTGCGTCCCTCGATGCTGTCGCAGGCGCCGCGCGCTTTGTCTTCCGTCCGTGCCGCACAGATTACGTGGGCACCGCGCAGCGCGAGCACGCGCGCGGTTTCGTAGCCGATGCCGGAGTTCGAACCGGTCACCAGCGCCGTTTGTCTGCTCAGGTCGATGCCGGCGGTTACTTCCTCCGCTGTGGAGTCCCGGTCGAAGGGGCCCACGGGTACACCTTCAGGGCGCTGGATCTCGTCGTCGCTTCCACAGCCCGGCAGACTCCCGGCAGCAACCGTCGCTGCAGTGGCTGCGATGAAATGACGTCGATCCATGGCGGCTGTCCTCCGAGGTGTTCCCGCAGGCAAGCGGCAACGTGGGCGGATTCTAGCCGGCGCTGGCTCAGAGGGAATCCTTTTCCGCTTCTATGGTCCGGGTGGTGATCGCCCCCCCTGGAGCACCGGAGATCAGGCGGCGAATGGCCGGGCCAAGCGCGGGGGCGCGATAGGCTTTGCCATTGCGCATGTCCCCGGTGATGACTGCGGCCAGGCAGCGACCGACGAACTCCGGCTCGTTGCCCAGGTAGCGCTGCGTAACGGGCAAGAGTTTCAGCCGGTGCTCGTGCCCGCTGACCACCCTGACGTCCAGCGTCATCTGCGTGCGCACCAGGCCGGGCTGGAAGGTGCAGGCCGCGATATTCGTGCCGCGCAGTTCCGTCGAGATGGCCCTTGTGAATGAACGGATCCAGGTTTTTGCCGGTCCGTAGGAATTGGAGAAGGGCACCGGTGTCTTGGCACCTCGGCCGAGCACGTTCACGAGCCGGCCGTGGCCCTGGGCTTGGAAGACGCGCAGCGCGTGCACCGAGCCCAGGCAGGTGCCCTTGATGTTGGTGTCGATCAGGCGCTGCAGGTAGGCGGTGGGCAGCTGGTCCGTGCGCCCGGTAATGCCCGGCAGGCCGGCGTTGTTGACCCACGCGTCGATGCCGCGACCGTCGGCGCGGGCAAATTCCACCAGACGCAGGATCTCCCTCTCGCGACTGATGTCGCAGCGCAGGCCCCGCGGATGCAGATTCTCCTGCGCCAGTTGC
>CAMYJV010000004.1 GCA_947258805.1 uncultured Gammaproteobacteria bacterium
AGGGTTAATGCCAGGTATTTACCGCCCTTACTACTGCGATGGCGAACTTCGACGGCTTTCCGAAATATGACCTGTACGACACCATCGATTATCCCGACTGGAGTGTGCCCTTCACGCGCGAGGTGGAACACAACGGCACGCGGCTGATCTACAACGGGGTCCCGGTCGGCACGTACAACGAACCGCTGGTCCGTGCCTACGTGGAGGCCATCGACGACGTGATGTCGCAGGGTTCGGCGTCACCTGCGATGGCTAAGTAAAGTGATTGACCGGCCCCCACCTCACGCCGACACGGGGAACGTGACCTGAGTCAGGCGGCAACATACTGCGCAGTGCTAGCCTTGACCACCCACACCACCGGGAAGCCCGCTGCTACAAGGCACTGACGGCAACCCCGGAATCAGCGGAGGATCTGAAAGATGCACTACGGATACCTGGCCGCGGCGCTCCTGGTCACGCTGAGCGTGACGCACCCAACGCTGGCCTCAGAGCATGAGGAGCAGCGCTCCAAAATCAACGTGCAGCTCGGCGGTGCCTCGGGTGAAGCCAGCCAGGCCGAGCAGCCGCAGAACAACTCCTGGGGCGTTTCCCTGCGCGGCAATCAACAGCAACAGAATCAGGAACAGGGCGTGGAACCCGGCCTGTCGGAGCTGACCCTGACGGTCTACGGTGGCGTGGGCCGCCGCGAGCGGGGCAAGCCCTTTGGTCCGGTCTACGACCGGCGCGGCCGGGCCACGGAACTCGATGTGACGACGGAGCTGGAAACATGCCCGGACGGAAACACGCGCGTCAACGCGCTGCGCATAGGCACCTGGCGCTACAAGATGGATGGCAGCTGTGATGACTTTCGCCGCAGCGGCCACATCAGCGTGAGCCTGGATGGCGGCAACACCGTGGTCACCACCAGGGCGGATGACAAGAAATCCCAGGGTGACAATGCGCAGATCCGTTGCGATGCGTCCACCTGGACCTGCCGCACCGAATAGCCCGGGCACCAGCCCGCCCGGCGTTGCTATGCTTGCCGCCTGGTCCGTTTTGCCGAATGGAAAATGGTGGGTAACCGGGTGGCGTCAGACACTATTTTTTTTGCCGGGTCTAATCGCTGCCCTGGCCGATGCGCAAGGCAACTTCTGTCTGCAATCTTGATGGCGCTGGTCCTGCTCGGCCCCGCCACCAAAGCCTGGGCCGACTCCCACGAAGCGCGCGACGCGGCGGTCGTTCGCGGCGAGTACCTGGTGCGTGCCGGTGGCTGCATCAGCTGCCACACGGCGAAAGGTGAAGACGCGGTGCCGCTGGCCGGCGGCCACCCGCTGGAAACGCCCTTCGGCACGTTCTATGCGCCAAACATCACGCCGGATAAAGCCACCGGGATCGGCGCCTGGACGGATGGAGAATTTCTGAACGCTTTCTGGGAAGGGGTCGGGCCGGGCGGGCGGTATTATTTTCCCGCGTTCCCATTCCCCGCCTATACCGGGATCAGCAAAGAAGACCTGCTGGCCATTAAGGCCTACCTGTTCAGCCTGGAGCCCGTGCGCAGCGAAAATACCGCGCACGAATTGCCGTGGTACCTCGACACGCGGCTTGCCGCCGCCGCCTGGCAGCTGCTGTTTTTCGACAGCGAGCGCTTTACAGCAGATGGCGACCGGGAAGCCACGTGGAACCGTGGCGCTTACCTGGTCCGCCATCTGGGCCACTGTGGGGAATGCCACTCACCCCGGGGCCGCTTCGGCGCAACCCTCGCCGACCAGGAAATGGCGGGCGGTATCGGTGCCGACGGCAAGACCGTGCCCAACATCACCCCAAACCGCGACGACGGCATCGGGCGCTGGTCGGCAGACGACCTGGCCCTGTTCCTGGAACTGGGCATGATGCCCGACGCTGACTTCGCCGGCGGCAGCATGTCGGCCGTGATCGACGACAACACCAGCCAGCTGACGCCGGAAGATCGCGCAGCCATCGGGGTCTATCTCGAATCGCTGCCCCCACTGCCCGACTACAGCCCGTGAGCAGGCAGGCATTGCGGACGCCGGAAACGCGCTTTGCAGGGCTGCCCGAGTATCCGTACCAACCCAATTACGTGGAACTGCCGGATCCGGTATTCGGCAGCCTGCGCATGCACTACCTCGATGAAGGGCCACCCAGCGGGCCCCCGGTGCTGCTGCTCGCCACCCAGGGGTGCTGGTCTTACATTTACCGGCACATGATCCCGCCGCTGACGGCGGCCGGACACCGGGTGATTGCGCCCGACTACATCGGTTTCGGCAGGTCCGACAAGCTGCCGCACACGGACGATTACACCTTCCAGCGACATATCGACTGGAACATTGCCTTTCTAGACGCCCTGGAACTGCGCAACATCACCGGCTACCTGTTCGACTGGGGCGGGTTTTTCGGCCTGCGCATCGCGGCCGAACGGCCGGATATTTTCTCGCGCCTGGCCCTGAGCAATACGAGCCTGCCCCACGGCGAATCGCCCGGTAGACGATGGTTCCTGCAGTGGCGCGAAGAACAGTTCGCGAAATCGCACTTCCCACAGGGCGAAATGGTGAACGAAGGCACGTGGCGCGAACTGTCACCCGAAACCATTGCGGCCTTCGACGCACCGTACCCGGACGAAAGCTACAAGACCGGACCGCGACGCTTCCCGATGATTCTGCCCATCTCTGCCGACGACCCTGCGTCGCCGGCCAACACGGCCGCGTGGGAATTGCTGGGCCAGTGGACCCGACCCGTGCTCACCTTGTACAGCAAGGCCTTCGAAGGTTCAGCGATGGGACCGCAGCGAATACTCGACCACATTCCGGGCTGCGCCGGCCAGGCTCACGCGCTGCTGGAGAACGCAAATTTCTACATCGTGGAAGATCAGCCGGAAGAACTCGCGCGGCGGCTGATCGACTTCGCGGCGGCCTGATCGCGGCTCAGTCCAGCAGCAGGTACTCGATGGTGGAGACCACGCGCACGGTTTTTTCCACCTGTTGCTGAGCCGGCATACCGGGCGCGTTGTCCCGCGCCAGGATCTGAAATACGCCCTGATTGGCACGGCGAATGCCGCCCAGCGCGCTGGCAGAATCCAGGGCGAACTGCTCGGCCGCCTCGCGCGCGTTCGCGGTCGCTTCTGCAATCATTTGCGGCTTCAGCCCCACCAGGCCGGTGTAGAGATACGCGGGGCTGTTGCCGGCAGGACCGCGTTCGCTCGACAACACTACGCCGGCGTCTACCAGTTCGCCCACCTGCTGACTGGCCGCGCGAATGCGCGGCACGTCGCGCGAGCGCACGCTGACGGTTTGCGCCACGATGAAGCGATCGTTCACGGGGCCCGAGCGGTACGCCTGCGCGTACAGATCGGTGACCTGTAAATCCTGCAGCTCGATGTCTGTTTCCGGAATCCCGGCGCCGGACAGAAAACGCAATACTGCGCCCTGCTGCTTCGCGACCTCGCCCTGCACCTGGCTGAGTTCCGCGCCGGTGGCCACGACACGCAGCGGCCAGATGGCGAGATCTGCTGTCACCGTGCGCTCGGACACCCCTTTCACCGTCACGAAGCGGTCGAGCTGCCGGCCCTCACTGAACCCGGTGCCCACGAGCCAACCGGCCACGGCGAGCCCTGCCGCTATGACCGCAGCCGCTGCAACGTTCGAGTTTGGGCTGGACTGCGCCATCGGCCGGCTGAAAGATCTAGATGCCGAGCCGGCCGAGGGCGTCGACGATTTCACCCAGGATGCCCGCCAGCCTGGGATGCTCCGCTTCCAGGCGCACAGCGGCGGTCTCTACCCGTTCCACCGCCGAGTCGCGCGACTCGGCCGGCGGCGCCGCGTGGCCCACCAGCTCTTCGATATCGCCCGTGAGTTCGCGCAACAGATCGCGGCCTTCCTCGTCAACCCGGGGGGCGCGTTCAAGCTCGTCGTGCAGGCTGCTGACTAGCTCGCGCAATCTTTCTCTGGGCATGCTCATTCCTGCCGGTCAGTCGTGTTCTAAGACTATATTAAAGCCCGCAGCGCCTCGGGGTGCAGTCAAACGTGGTCCACCGGGATTGCGGTGGTGAACTTCAGCTGCTCCATGGAGAAGCTGGAGCTGACGTCGGAAAACTCCACGGCCTCGATGAGCCGCCGGTAAACGGCGTCCCAGCCGTCAATGCTGGGCACGACTACCCGCAGCAGGTAATCCACGTCGCCGCTCAGCCGGTGAGCCTCGACAATCTCAGGCGTGGTGGCGATCGCGCGGCGGAAGCGCTCCAGCCAGTCGCCCGAGTGGCGGCTGGTGCGCACCGCAACAAACACCGTCACGCCCACGTTCAACTTCGCATGGTCCAGCAGTGCGACCCGCTGGCGGATGTAGCCTTCCTGTTCCAGGCGTTGCACGCGTCGCCAGCACGGTGTGGTGCTGAGACCAACCTGCTCGCCGAGCTCCGCGGCCGTGTACATGGCATTTTCCTGCAGTAGCGACAGGATTTTGCGGTCTTTGGCATCCATAGCGTTTTATTTTCAAAATTGGTTTATTAAGAGCATTATATTCTAATTTATCTGGTTTTCTGAGCAATAGTCGCAACCATTATTCAGGCTCGCTTTGCTAAGCTTTTCAGCGACTCACGGAAGGACCCGAAGAGATGGCTACCAGCTTCAGCATCACCGATACCCACGCGCCGTTGCCGAGCTTTATTGCGGCGCAGCGGCCTGCCATTCGCGACCTGGCGACAAGCATCGCCACCCTGGCGGAGGCGGTTCCAGAGACCGAACTGCCGGCGGCGGTCGCCAGCGCGCTGCAGCCGTTTCTGGGCCGCGCGGACCTGCTTGACCCACGCCATACCCGGGGCGCTGCTGATCAATACCGCCGCCATCTCCTGTATGCCGACCCGCTGCGCCGCTTCAGCATCCTGGCCCTCGTGTGGCGGCCAGGGCAGCACACCCCGGTTCACGGGCACACGGCCTGGGGCTCGGTAGGCGTGCACCAGGGCTGCCTGGAGGTTCGCAATTTTGACCTGGTGGATGCGGGCAGCGGCCTGTTGTCGTGCATCGAGCAGCGCTGCACGCAGGCGGTCGTCGGCGAGATATCCTGGGTCAAGACCGGGCTGGGCGATATCCATCGCCTCGCGTGCGCCGCCGGCGACGGCGCAATTTCCATACACGTCTACGGCCGCGACCTGACCCAGGATCCGGGCAGCATCAACATCACGCTGCCACACTGAGTTTTACATAACGCACACAAACCCCTGTCCGCGTGCCTGCGATCACAGTCGCACCCGGCATGCCCCTGCTAAAGTGGTAAATCACCAGTTCAGCAGGCCCACGCACCTTGGCCGACCAACTGATTCCACTGCCCTGCGACCGCCTGGAAACAGGCATGTATGTCGCGGAACTCGATCGCTCCTGGCTACATACGCCGTTTGCCGGGCCGGGCATGCTGTTGTCGTCAAACGAGCAAATCGAAGCCCTCGCCCGCTGCTGCCACTACGTCTATATCGACCCGCAGCGCAGTGAAGCGGCAGCGCTCCCGACCCTGCAGGGCAGCACGACCTCGCTGCCTGCATTGGCGAACGGCAGTTTCACCGCCGCACGCAACACGCTGGCCGAGGTGGTACAGCAACTCGCAGCGGCCGTGCAGGATGCCCGGCACCACGGCCGGGTAGAGCTGGCGCCGCTGCAGCGTGCCGCCAGCAGCCTGGTCAGCGAGGTGCTGCGCCACCGGGAAGCCTGCCTGTGGTTGATCCGCTTGAACGGTGCCCGCGGGCTGCTTTACAGGCGCGCCCTCGGCACGGCGATACACGCAATCGTGTTCGGCCGCCAGCTCGGCCTGGACCACACTGAACTCTGTCACCTCGCCCAGGGCGGCCTGCTGCTGGACATCGGCAAGATCACCGTGCCGGTCCCGATTCTGGCCAAACCCAGTGAGCTGAACAGCGCTGAGCGCTGGTTTATCGACCGCCACGTGCAGCAGGGCTTTTCCATGGTGCGGCTCAGCGACACCGTGGATACGCGAGTCACGGAAATGGTGCTCGGCCACCATGAACGTATCGACGGCAGCGGCTACCCGCGGCGGATAGCGGGCACGGAAATTCCGCTGTTTGCTCGTATCGCAGGCATCGCCGATACCTTCGACGCCATCACGTTGAACCGCCGCTACGCGACCGCGATGTCAGCCCACGACGCGTTGCGCTATCTGAACCACGAGCGAGGCCAGCGCTTCGATGCCGCACTGGTGGACGAATTCGTCCATGCGCTGGGGGTTTACCCTACCGGCACGCGGGTACAACTGGTGGACGGCAGTGCCGGCATCGTCTGCGCACAGAACCCCGAGTGGCCCCTGCGGCCGACGGTGCTCCTCACCCACGGCCCGGCAGGCAAGCGCCTCGAGCCGCCGCGGCTCCTGCCATCGGGCCTGGGTGGCCATATCGCCCGGGCCCTTGACCCGGCGCCGCCCGAGCACGAGGCCGCGGCACTGGAGCGCGCCATTGCCGAACGCTAGCTGAGAGCGCCCGTGCGAGCCGCCTTTGCGGCATTGCCGGCACTTGTGGGACATTGAGGCATGGCTTCGGCTTCACGAGATACCCTTATGCCTGCCGTTGAGCTCTACAGCTATGCCGCCTGCCCGTTCGCCCAACGCACGCGCATGGTGCTGGCCGAAAAGGCTATCGAATATGAACTGCACGAAGTGGACCTCGCCAACAGGCCGCACAACTGGCACCAAATTTCGCCTACCGGCAAGGTGCCGCTGCTGCGCCATAACGGCGCCACCGTCTACGAATCGACCATCATCAACCAGTACCTGGACGAGGTCTTTGCCGAACCTCCGTTGATGCCTGACACGCCGTTGGGCCGCGCCCAGGCGCGCATCTGGATGGATCACTGCGACCACCGCTTCCTGCCAGTGATGCACAAGCTGATGTGGCAGAGTGATGGCGAAGACAAGCGCGCCGCGTCGCTGGACAAGGCCCTCGATGCCCTGCGCGAACTCGAGAATCGCGGCCTCGCCGAGAGTGGCGCCGGGCCATACTGGTTCGGTGAGCGTCCCAGCCTGGTGGATTTCCAGTACTTGCCGTTCTTCGAACGCCTGCCCGTTTACCAGGAACTCTGTGGCCTCGATTGGCCCGTCGACTGCGCGCGCCTGAACACCTGGTTCGACGCGATGTGTGCGCGCGACAGCGTGCGTCCGACCCTGCGAAGCGCCGACGAGCACCTCGCGCAACAGCGGCGACTCATCGAGCGCATTTCCGCCGCGCGGAAAAGCGCGGCCTGATTCGTGCCGGCAATCGAGTCACTGGCAGATTTCTGCCACCAGCACCCCCGTCTGCTGGTGCTGACAGGTGCAGGCTGTAGCACCGCATCGGGCATTCCCGCTTACCGCGACGATACCGGCCAGTGGCAGCACCCGCGACCCGTCCAGTACGCGGACTTCCTGGGGAGCGACAGGGTTCGCCAGCGCTACTGGGCCCGCAGCGCCGTGGGCTGGTCGCGCATCGCGCGCGCCCGGCCCAGCCCGGTCCATTCAGCGCTGGCCCAACTGGAAGGCGACGGCCGAGTCACCCACCTGGTGACACAGAATGTCGACGGCCTGCACCAGGCGGCCGGGTCCCGGCGAGTCACGGATCTGCACGGGCGGCTGGACCAGGTGCGCTGCCTTGGGTGCGGAGCGTCACAGGATCGCGACGAGTATCAGCAGGCGCTGGACGCGGCCAACCCCCGCTGGTCGCCCACGGCCCGGCCTGCCCCTGACGGCGATGCGCAACTCACCGATGCGGATTACGCGGGCTTCACTGTTCCCCCCTGCCACAGCTGCCGCGGCGTCGTGAAGCCCGATGTGGTGTTCTTCGGCGAAACGGTGCCGAAAACGCGGGTAAATGACGCGATGAAGGCGTTAAGTATCGCCGATGCGTTACTCGTGGTGGGCTCGTCCCTGATGGTCTACTCGGGGTTCCGTTTCGCCCGTGAGGCCCACCGGGCGGGGATCCCGATCGCAGCCGTGAACCGCGGTCACACCCGGGCCGACGAGCTGATCCGGGTGAAATACCCGGGTGATTGCAACGCAGCATTGCCGGCGCTCCGCCGCGCGCTTCAAGGGGCACCGGCCACGGAAGCGTGATGTGCAGCAACGTCGCGGCCTTGCCCTCTCTACTAGGCTAAGGGAATCACGGGTGCGCCATCGTCTGGCGCCAGGGCACGGATGGTCGCGGGCATGGCCTACGTAGTGGTATTGCTGATCGCAGTGGCGGTCTCATTTCCGGCGGGATGGCTGGTTTGCCGCGCATGGCTTAGCGCGAAAGGTGCGGTGTCAACGGCCGGCGTGTCGGAGGAGCAGCATCAGTCTCTGCTCAAGGCCCAGCGCAGCCGCTACCGGGGCCAGGTTCAGCGCGTGATCGACCTGGTGCGCCGACACGAAACCGCGCGCGACCAGCTGCGATCAAAACTGGCCGAGTCGGCTGACCGGCTCGACAGCAGCCGGCAACAGAACGAACAGCTGCAGAGCCAGCTGGCCACGGCTCGCGAGGAAGTCGACCAGTACCGCTCAGCCAGTGATGCCGATAGCGAACGTGTCAAAAGCACCGAAAATGCCATGGGCCTGCTGCGAATCGAGCGGGATGAACTCGGCGCGCGGCTACACCGGCTCGAAGATGGCGCGCAGGCGCACACGGAAACCGGCCGGCTGACCGGCGCGGATGCGGAACACCGCGCCGAGCGCGGCGAACTGCGGGAGAAGCTGGCGACGGCTGACCATCGCCGGCACGAACTCGAGACCAGGCTCGCCGATCGTGAAACCCGCATCGAAGAGCTGGAGCAAAGCGTCGCGTCCTGGAAGCATCGCGTGATCCCGCTCACCCGGCAGGTGCAGTCCTACCGCGAAGCGTTGCGCAACATGCAGTCCGGTGAACCCGCCGAGCCGCCGACGGACGATCTGCCAACGGATCCGTTACAGCAGATCAAGGGCATTGGGCCGGCACTGGAACGACGGCTGAATGCGCAGGGCATACAACGCTTCGCGCAGATTGCCGCGCTGGCGCCTGTCGAACTGGCCGATCTGGCCGACCGGCTCGCGATATCGCCGACGCTGCCGGAGCGCGACAAGTGGGTCGAGCAGGCCGGCAAACTGGCGGAATCGGCAGACCCGCATCTGGCCACTGCCTGAAAACCAGGGCCTCAGCCCCGTCCCCCATCGCCTAGTCGTTGCGGCGCACCGCGCGTTCCGCGAGCGCATCCGCCAGGTACCGCACGTTGCCCTCGTCCGGCCGCCGTTTGGGTATGGGGTCATGCAAGTCGCGAACCGTGAGCGGCGTCTCCAGGCGCAGCGCGAGCCAATCGATCAGCGGCTGCCACTGTGCCAGGTCTTTCGTGACCCGTGACGGCTGCATCTCGTGAATGCACACGCCCTGTTCCGCCGCGTGCACGTAGCTCTGGCTATCGCGCAGCTGGCACACGGTGGCGATATCCAGGCGGTTGAGAAACAGTTTCAGCTTGCGAAAGCTCACCGTATTTTCCCTTACGCGGTTCGCGATCACGCCCAGACGGCCCATGCGCCGGCTCACCTTGGCCACCAGCAGCAACTTTTCGACTAGCTTCGTCACCGCGTGGATGTCGATGGACGATGGCAGTACCGGCACGAGTATTGCGTGCGCGCCGCGCGTGTAGGCGGCCAGGTCCTGCACCGGCACCGCGGCAGGGGTGTCTACCACCAGGCAACGCACGTCTGACGGCACGCGCATCTGGAAACTGCGCGTGGTTGCCGCGTCACGTTCATAGGCCGCGATACCGTGAATCGGCGCGCGGCTCGCATCGCGCCGGGACAACCAGCGCATGCTGGATCCCTGCGGATCGCAATCCATCAGCGCCACACGCTGATCGCGTGCGGCCAGCATACCGGCCAGATTGGTGACCAATGTCGACTTGCCGGAACCCCCCTTCGGGTTCAGCACAACGATTTTCTTGAGTTCCGGATGGCCAGGGACATTCAACATCGAACCAGCCCGGTTTTCGCGCAATCGACCACGCCTATTTGTAGCACATATCGCATAAAAAGATGGAGAATTCGACGGGAAGTGCCGGAAAAATAGACGAAAATAAAAGCGCCAAAGTCATAGCTCCCGCGTCCTGCCGCCGTCAGGCCCGCGCCTGCTCGTGCCCGGCACCCTGGAACTCCCGCTCCAGCTGGCGCTGAATCTCAGGAGGCACCGCATCGTAGTGGTCGAAGGACATCGTGAAGCTACCCTCACCGCCGGTCATGGACTTCAGCGTGGTCTGGTAGTCGTCGAGCTCGCTGACCGGCACCTGTGCTGACACCCGGAACCGGTTACGCGTCAACGCGGTGCTGCCGTCGATGCGGCCGCGTATACCTGCCAGGTGTCCTGTCACGTCACCCACGCAGTCACCGGGTACCGTGACCTCGAGGTGCGCAACGGGTTCCAGCACCTGCGGCCTGGACTTCGCCATCGCCGCCAGGAAAGCCTTGCGGGCAGCCGCGACAAATGCAACCTCCTTGGAATCTACCGCATGATGTTTGCCGTCATACACGGTGACCCCGACGTCCCGGATGGGGTAGCCCGCCACCGCACCTTCCGTCAGCACCTGGCGTACGCCCTTTTCCACCGCGCCGATGAACTGCGACGGAATCGCGCCACCGACCACCTTGTTCCTGAACTCGAAACCGGCGCCCCGCGGCAGCGGCTCGATGCGCAGGAACACTTCGCCAAACTGCCCGGCGCCTCCGGTCTGCTTCTTGTGGCGGTAGTGACCCTCGGCTTCGCGCGTGATGGTCTCGCGGTAGGCCACCTTCGGCGGGTGAGTCTCCACCTCCAAGCCGAATTCTTCCCGCATGCGCTCCAGTACCAGGCGCAGATGCAGCTCACCCTGCCCGCGCAGAACGGTCTCGTTGGCCTGGGAATTAAATTCGAGCTGCAGGCTAGGATCTTCGGCCGTCAGTTTGTGCAGCGCGTCGGACAGTTTCTTCTCGTCACCACGACGCGTGAGCTCCAGGGCTACGCCATGCATGGGTGAAGGTAGTTGCACGGCTTTCAGGTGGAACTCGTCCTCGTCGTGGCTGGCATGCAGCACCGCATCGAATTGCAGGTCATCCACTTTCGCCACCGCGCAGATATCGCCCGGGACCGCAGAGCTAATCTCCATAGTCTGCGAGCCCTGCAGCCGAAACAGGTGGGCGGCTTTGAAGCCCTTGCGGCGCTCGCCAACGAATACCTGGTCGCCAGTATTGATCTGGCCCTGGTGGACGCGAAATGCGCCGATCTTGCCCACGTAGGGGTCCACCATGACCTTGAAGACATGGCCGATGAAATGATCCTTCGGGTCCGCGGTGACGCTGATCTCAGCGGCATCATCGCCATCGCCCTTCAAAAAGCTTGGGGGATTGGCCTCCAGAGGGCTCGGCAAAAGTTTCGCGAAGATTTCCAGCAGTTGATTGATACCGGCACCGGTCTCCGACGATACGAAGCACACGGGCACCAGGTGCCCGCGTCGCAGCGCCCGCTCAAAAGGGTCGTGCAACTGTGCGGCGCTCAGCTCCTCGCCCTGTTCGAGATAGACCTCCATCAGGGCTTCGTCGAGTTCCACGACCTGGTCGACAATCTCGGTATGGGCAGCGGCAACGGAAGACCAGTCGGTTTGAATATCGTCGTGGGTAAAAAAACAATCGGCGACCCGGGCCGCATCGTCGGCAGGGAGATTGAGCGGCAGGCATTCCGGACCGAATACGTCTCGAATATCTTCCAGCAATGCCGCGAGATCGACGCCCTCGGCGTCTATGCGGTTCACGATCACCATGCAGCAGAGGCGCTGCTCCTTCGCGAAACGCATGATGCGACGGGCCACCATTTCAACACCGGCCTGCGCGTTGATGACCACGGCAGCGGTTTCCACCGCCGGTAGCACACTTATCGCGCGCCCCATGAAGTCCGGGTAACCCGGCGTGTCGATGACGTTCATGAACACGCCGTCGTGCTCAAGGTGGCAGACGGCGGTTTCCAGGGAGTGCTTCAGGCGTCTTTCCGACGGCGTATGATCGGATATGGTGTCGCCCCGCGCGATGCTCCCCGCCGAGCGTATCGCGCCCGATCGGGCCAGCAGGGTTTCCAGTAAGGTGGTCTTGCCGGAGCCGGCCTGACCAACGAGGGCGATATTGCGAACGTGCTCCGTGTCATGGAGTCTTGCAGGTGATGCCACGTGTCCCCCTTATTGACTGTTATTGGAGGGGCCCCGGGGGAGCCCCTGGGTAGCGTTGTTGTCAATATAGCAGATGCCTGATCGCTGACTCGAAACCCGCCGCGGACCGATGGCAGGCCGGACGGCGGTTTGCATCACACCCCGGCCATGCCCGCGACTGGAAAACATAACCATATGACTGAAAAAACAAAATCATCCTCTTCGGTCCAGCCCGGCCGGTCTAAACACCCGGCATCCGCAGCCGGCGTCGCGGGTCGCCAGCGCGGCCAGAAGAGCGGGCTTGCCGCCGGCCGGAATCCAAGGCTGACCTCACAACGGCGCAAGGCCCTGGGCAAACACTACCGGGCCAGGTTCATTGCCGGCCGCAGCGGCCGGCGCTAACGCGGTGGCCCCTAAAGACGGCCCGGCGCGGATTCCGCCCCTGCAGGCAAACGAGTGGACTGACGAGCAGCGCCAGTTGCTGGAATACGCCCACCGGCAGGGTGGCTTCTACAACGTCATCGGTACGCTGGCCCGGCACTGGCCGGCGTCAAAGGCCCTCGGACAGGTGGGCGCCCACGTGCTGGGACCCACGTCGACTTTGTCCCCGCGTGAACGCGAACTGCTGGTCCTGCGCACCGCGTGGCTCTGCCAGTCGGAGTACGAGTGGGCCCAGCATGTGCAGATCGCCCTGAAAACGGGTATCACGCGCGAGGAAATTGAACGGGTACGCCATGGGCCCGACGATCCGGGCTGGGACAGCTTCGAAGCGACGTTGATTCGTGCTGCGGACGAGCTGCATGCCCATCAGCGGATTGCCGATACGACCTGGCTGGCCCTGGCGGCTCGCTACGACACGCTACAGCTGATGGACGTCGTCTTCGCGGTGGGCCAGTACACCCTGGTGGCCATGGCGCTCAACAGCTTTGGCACGCCTCTCGACGACGGGCTGGAAGGCTTCTGACGCCGCTGCTTAGCGGCTGATCCGGTAGTTCGCCAGCAAACTGTTGTAACTGCCGTCGGCCTTCATGCCTTCAATGCTCTTGTCGAAGGCCGTGACAATCTCGGCATGGTCTGGCCGCTGCCGGGCCACGCCCAGGTGCAGGCCCCGACTCTCCAGCACCAGCGGCAATATCTCCACCCGCTTGGCAGCCAGGCGCTGGTCTGCTTCGTGGCGCAGCACCAGTTGGTCGCCCAGTACGAGGTCGACCTCACCGTCGAGCAGCCGTTGCACGTTCTCGCCCACGCTTCCACCGCTGACGATATCGATGCCGGTAGTGTCGTATTGCTGTTCGCTGTACGCGTAGTCCTCGACGACACCAACACGCAGGCCAACAAAGTCTTCTCGGTTGCGCAGCTGGATATCGTCTCCGGAACGCTTCATGAACTGGAGCCTGTTCACGACGAAAGGCTCACTGAAGGCCAGGGATTCGGCCCGGTCATCCGTGTACCAGACACTGACGATGGCATCGAAGTCGCCGGCCTGGGTGGCTGTGAGGGACCGGGGCCAGTCGTCAAGATACAGCTGCACCCGGTAGCCCGCGCGCCGCAATGCGGTCACTGCCAGCGCCGGAGCCACGCCGTTGCGCTCCATCGATGCGCTGACATAGGGCTCCCATACGCTGGCGACCAGCTTCAGCTGCTGGGCACTTGCCTGTGTGGCGAAGGCCACCAGGCCGGCAACCAGCAGGATTATGGTCCGTCGTCGGCGATCCATGTTCAGAAGACTCCTTGAACGATTTGAAGCTGATATCAGCCTACGCGATGCTCACCCATATCGCAGCGCGGAAGAATATTAATTATGTCAAAGCAGGCCACCAGGGGGGCATTGGCCATGCTAGTTTTCAAGCGTCTTTGCGAATCACGCCGCCAACACGTGTTTCGCCTAAGACGCTTCTGAGCTGACCGGCCGAACGACGGGCCTGGTCCGAGAACCGGACCCGGCGTTCGTGCCGGCCTTTTTTTGCCCGAAAAAAACGGGCCCACAAGGGGCCCGTGTCGTCGCTTGACTTCAAACCAGGTCAGCCGGCCGCTGCCGCACCAAACTGCTCGTCCTCGGTGCTGCCCTGCATCGCGGTGGTGGATGCCTGGCCACTGGAGATCACGGTCTGCACGTCGTCGAAGTAGCCAGTGCCGACGAAAGCCTGGTGCTTCGCAGCGCGGAAACCGTTCGACTCCTGGGCAAATTCGCGCTCCTGCATCTCTGAGTACGCAAACATGCCGTTCTCCCGGTAGGCGCTGGCCAGCTCGAACATGGAGAGGTTCAGCGCGTGCCATCCGGCCAGCGTAATGAACTGGTAGCGATAGCCCATCTCCGCGAGAGACTCACGGAACTCCATCAGCGTCGACTCATCGAGGTTCGCTCGCCAGTTGAAGGACGGGCTGCAGTTGTAGGCGAGCAGCTTGCCCGGGAAGCGTGCGTGAATTGCGTCGGCAAAGCGGCGGGCCTCGTCGAGGTTGGGCCGCGCCGTCTCGCACCACAACAGGTCCGCGTAGGGCGCGTAGGACAGGCCGCGGTCGATGGCCTGATCCAGACCCTCGTTCACGTGGTAGAAGCCGTCGCTCGAACGCTCGCCGGTCAGGAATTTCCGGTCGCGCTCATCATAGTCGGCCTGCAGCAGTCCGGCCGCATTCGCATCCGTGCGCGCGATCAGCACTGTGGGCACGCCCATCACGTCGGCTGCCAGCCGCGCAGCGATCAGCTTGTTGATCGCATCCTGGGTCGGCACCAGCACCTTGCCGCCCATGTGGCCGCATTTTTTTGCCGATGACAGCTGGTCTTCGAAATGGATGGCGGCGGTGCCCGCACGAATCAGCGCTTTCGTGAGTTCGAACGCATTCAGGTTGCCACCGAAGCCGGCTTCCGCGTCAGCAATGATGGGCGCCAGCCAATCGATACTGTCATCGCCCTTCATGTGGTGGATCTGGTCCGTGCGCAGCAGCGCGTTGTTGATCCGGTCGACCATTTTCGGCACCGAGTCCACCGGGTACAGGCTTTGATCCGGGTACATTTCACCGGCCGAGTTACCGTCGCCCGCCACCTGCCAGCCGGAGCAGTAAATGGCCTTGAGCCCGGCCTGCACTTCCTGGATGGCCTGGTTGCCGGTCAGCGCGCCCAGGGCGGACACAACCTTTTCTGAATTCACCATGCGCCAGAACTTCTCCGCACCGTGGCGGGCCAGGCTGTGCTCGATGTGTATCGAACCGCGCAGCCGAACCACGTCGTCAGCCGAGTAGGGCCGCTCGATCCCGGCCCAGCGCGGGCTCTGTTGCCAGTCGCGTTCGATGTCTGTCGTTGTCGTGTCTTTACTCATCTTCTCGTCCTCAGGGCAATCTCTCGTAGGCAGGCAAAGTCAGAAATTCGTCAAAGTCGTCGCTCGTTACCATGTCGGCGAACAGCTGGGCTGCAGCGTCGTACTGACCCGTCGCGTAGCGTTCCGGGCTCACCTCTGTTTCGATCCGCGCCAGCTCTTCGGCCAGCAGGCTTGCAAACGTTTCCCTGGTGATGGGCGTGCCTTCATCAGTGCTTGCGCCATGGCGAATCCACTGCCAGATCTGCGCGCGCGAAATCTCGGCAGTGGCCGCGTCTTCCATCAGGTGATACAGCGGCACGCAGCCGTTGCCGCCAAGCCAGGCTTCCACGTACTGGATGCCGACACGAATGTTGTGCCGCAAGCCTTCGTCGGTGATGCGCCCGGCCGGTACCTTCAGCAGGTCTGCCGCAGTGACGATGACGTCCTCGCGCAGGCGATCGAGCTGGTTCGGCCCGCTCATCTCCGCGTTGAAGGCCGTCATGGCCACATCGGCGAGGCCCGGGTGGGCAATCCAGGTGCCATCGTGGCCGGCGCGCGCTTCGCGCTCTTTGTCGGCTCGCACGCGGGCCAGCGCCTCGGCGTTCGCCGCGTCGTCGCCGCGAATCGGAATTTGCGCAGCCATGCCACCCATTGCGTGGGCGCCGCGGCGGTGGCAGGTCTTGATCAGGAGTTCCACGTAGGACTTCAGGAAGTGGCGGCCCATGGTCACTTCGGCGCGATCGGGCAGCAGGAAGTCCGGGCGGTTTCGAAACCGCTTGATGAAGCTGAAAATATAGTCCCAGCGTCCGCAGTTCAGGCCCGCGGAGTGTTCGCGCAGCTCGAACAGGATCTCGTCCATCTCGAAGGCTGCCAGGATGGTCTCGATCAAGACCGTGGCCTTGATCGTGCCGGTGGGTATACCGAGGGCCCGCTGGGCGTCGACGAACACGTCGTTCCACAGGCGCGCTTCGAGATGGCTCTCCATCTTGGGCAGGTAAAAGTAGGGGCCGGTGCCGGCAAGTTTCTGGGCCGCGAAGTTGTTCGCCAGGTAAAGGGCAAAGTCGAATAGCGATGCGGACACCCGCTGCCCGTCGATCAGGCAGTGTTTTTCTTCCAGGTGCCAGCCGCGCGGGCGCACGATCAGCGTGGCCGGGTTCTCGCCGAGCTCGTAGTGCTTGCCCCTGGCCTCGTCCGTGTAGCTGATGGTCCGATTGACCGCATCGCGCAGGTTCACCTGGCCCTCCAGCACGTTTTGCCAGGTGGGGGCGCAGGAATCCTCGAAATCGGCCATGAAACAACGCACCGGGGCGTTCAGCGCGTTGATAATCATTTTCCGATCCACGGGACCGGTGATTTCTACGCGGCGGTCCTGCAGGTCGGCCGGCACTGGCTCCACGCGCCAGTCCGAATTGCGGATCACCGCGGTCTCCGGGAGGAAATCCGGAAATTCGCCGGCATCCAGCCCGGCTTGCCGTGCCTCGCGCCGCGCCAGCAGCTGCCGCCGGCGCGCGTCGTAGCCATCGTGCAGCTTGAGCAGCAGCATAAGGGCGGCGTCGTTCAGGATTGCCCTGGCGTCCGGGGAGATGTCGGCGGTAAATTCGATCCGGCCCTGCTCGGGCAGGGGCTGGCGGGCGCTGGTCATGGGGCGGAACTCGCTTGGCAGGAGCCGTTCTTCTGTCGTGAGAGTGAGAGTAAGTTCACAATTAGTGTAAAATGCACTTGCAAAATTTCACATTGTGAATTTTACTTACACTTATGTCGAATTTGATCCGAAAGAGCCACTTCCTCGGCCCCAAGTTCCGCAGCCTGCGCAAGGCCAACGGCCTGACCCTGCAGGACGTGTCGTCCCGGTGCATTCAGCTGAATGCGGACGACGCACCGTCGGTGTCGTATCTCAGCATGATCGAGACCGGCAAGCGTACGCCGTCGGCTGAGGTGCTGGAGCTGCTGGCGGCCGTCTTTCAGAAAGACCCGAAATGGTTCCTGGATGAAAATACGGAAGTGCGCCCGCCATCGGGCCCGGAGCCGGCGCGGGGCGCCGCGCGCGTGCCCCTGGAACCAGGCTTCCTGTTCACCAAGGACCAGCTCGAGGCGGCGATTCCAGAGCTGTTGTCACAAACGGGAACCACGGGCCGGCAGTTTGCGCATCTGCTGATTCGCTCCTACCAGGAAAAACACCGCAACCACTTTCCTGACCTGGAGCGCTCGGCAGAGCAGGTGGGCGAGCGGCGGTTTCCGATGGGCGTCGACGACCTGCTGCGGCTGTGCAAACGGCACGGGCTGGAGATTCACTGGTTCGACCGGCCGCCGGAGCGCGTGCGCGATGAACACCGGGCGGTGAAAACCGTGCTGCGGTCTTTCTACGAAGCGCCCGGCCGTATCTATGTGAACGAACGCATGAAGACGCAGCCGGCCAGGCTGAAATACGACCTTGCGGCACACCTGGGCCACAAGGTGTTACACGGTGGCGACGGCCAACGTTCGGCCCATGCCTCTGGCGGGCAGATTGGCGGCATCGCCGACGGCAGCCAACCCGTATCCGGCGGCATGAATACCCAGGACGTGCTGTTCGCGTGGCGCGATTTCGAATGCAGTTTCTTTGCCGGCGCGCTGCTGTGCCCGAAGCAGCCGTTTCGGCGTTTCCTGATGCGCGAGAGTCACCAGGTCGCTGCCGGAGAAAAACTGGAACTCACGCCGGCAGTCGTGATGCGACGGATGACGTCGGTGTCCCCCTACCGCTACTGGCACTACTTCGACGCCTATCCACCAGGCTATCTGCGGGCAGTCTACCGGGGCAATGGCATCCCGTTGCCGTGGGGAAACATGACCATGGTTACGGACCCGTGCCCGCACTGGGCGGTGTTCGGTATGCTCCATCGCCCCCACGCCCAGAAACCCTCGTCGCAGCTGTCCATCCTGCGCGACGGCGACCGCAGCCTGCTCTATTGCTGCTATTCGCTGCGCACCCGCGACATGGCCGGCAACCCCCACGTGCTGTCCGTCGGTATTGACCTGGCGCCGGCCCTTGCTTCCCAGGGTTTCGACGCCGACGAGATCGTCACGGCCATCGCCGAGACCTGCGACACCACGAAGGGCGAGGCGAAATCGCCGCGGACAGCGGCCCGCGCCATCGAGAGCGCCGGGCGGGTCTTGAACATCGGCTGGGTAGTCGATGCGCTGAACAGGCCAGCCCGGGTGATCTGTCCGCGCAGCACGAACTGCCCGAGACCGGGGCCCTGCGAGCGAATGCCATTGATGCGGCGGGCGACGGACCTGGCCGGCATCCGGCGGGAAATATTGAGCCAGGACCCAGCGGTACCTGCTGACAGCCAGCGTTAGCACAGGCGGCCGAACCTCAACCTCACCAGCTTGATTCAACCGGACGCGACACCGGGAACTGCGTCGGCAGGAGAACGGCTTAGCCTTCGAGGCTGCACGACAGGATTCGCGATATTTCACAGAGCGGGCGCCCGCTCTGCTGGCGCCACTCGTTGAACGCTGCCTGCACTGCCGCCAGGTCGCGCTTGGCCGTGGGATTCCTGTCGACCACCTTCTGACGGATCAGCGCGCCCACCACGTCGCGCGTCAGACAGAACGTGTCCCTGCCCACCTGGCGCAGGAAAAACTGCCCGGTGCGGCCGCCCAGGCGAGAGCCCCGCTGCTTCAGGTCTGCGTGCAGCCCGATCACGTCTTCTGCCGGCCATTCCGCAAGGTAGTGACCAAAACTCTTGTGCTGCCGTTCCACGTCGATGATGAACACCGCGTTGTCCCGCACGCTGCGCAGTTTGCGCAGGTGGCGAATCACGCGCTCGTCGCCCAGCAAGGCCTCGATGGCTTCGTCCGGCTGGAACGCGCACGCAAAGGGATCGAAGCCGTGCAGCGCTGCTTCCATCGTGGGCCACTTGTAGTCAACGATCTTCCACACGAAACCCGAGCGAAATACGGCACGGCTCATGGCCGACAGGTATGTGGCCCCGGACAAGCGTTTCAGGCCCAGGTCGCTGCGCGGCTTTGGCAGCCACTGCAGCAACTTCTCCTCGCCCTTGCGAGCTACCGCGCGTTCGTAAATTCGGTCGAAATGCTCCATCCAGCGATCCTAACGCGGCTCTGCACGGGACTGGCAACATGCGTATCTGGCCGTTTGCGCGGCGAAGCCCCAGTCGCGTTCGGCCGTCAAGCGGGTGCAGGGATCCGGTGACTTGAAAACACGTGCGCTTGCCTCCTAGGCTCTTGCCGCACAGGGGACACAGCATGCTCATCAATTCCCGGTCCGCGACGGCAGGCTAACGCAGGCGATGCCGTTTACCTACGACTACCCGCATCCCGCGGTGGCGGCTGATGTCGCCCTGTTCCGCAACCGTGGCGGCAAACTCGAGCTCCTACTGATACAGCGCGGGTACGAGCCCTTTGTCGGACGCTGGGCGCTGCCCGGCGGTTTCGTAAATATCGACGAAGACCTGGAACCGGCCGCGCGGCGAGAGCTGCGGGAAGAAACCGGGCTCGCGGCCGGCGAACTGCGGCAATTGCAGACTTTCGGCCGCCCGGGGCGAGATCCGCGCGAGCGCGTGATCACCGTCGTGTTCATTGGCTATGCCGCCGAACCGGACGCCGCGGCCATTGGCGGTGACGATGCTGCCGACGCGCGTTGGTTCCAACTCGACGTGCTGCCAGACCTGGCCTTCGATCACGCGGAGATCATTGCGCTCGCGCGCGACGCGATCTCGGCGGACCCCTGAGCGGGCCCGCCGACGGGATCATTCCGCACGCAGCGCGTCTACCGGGTCCATCAGTGCCGCTCGCTGCGCCGGCCAGACACCAGCGATCAGCCCGATTACCAGGGCCAGGGCTTCGGCAGCCAGCGCGTAGGGAACCGAGTACGAGGCAGGCATCGCGGGAAACAGCAGCTTCAGGCTTTCGATGATCAACAGGCCCAGCAACAGGCCGCTAAGTCCGCCGATACCGGCGAGCAGTATCGATTCACCGATGAATATCGCGCGCACCTGACCGCGGAGTGCACCCAGCGACCGCAGCAGGCCGATCTCGAAAGTCCGCTCGCGCACCGCGATGGTCATGATGGTGAAGATGCCGACACCGCCTACCAGTAGCGAAATGCTGCCCAGCGCACCGACCGCGAAGGTGACCACGTTCAGCACCGAACCCAGCACGTCGAGCATCTGCTGCTGCGTTGTGATCGTGAAGTCCTCGCCGCCGTGGCGCGCCATCAGCACGCGACGGATGCCGTCCTTGACCTCTTCGACCGGCGCGCCCTCTGCATACAGCACATCAATCTCCATCAGGCTTTCGCGGTTGAAGATCTCCAGCCCCCGGGCCGCCGGAATGTAGACCGCGTCATCGAGATCCATCCCGAGCAGGGTGCCCTTCGATTCCATCACCCCGATCACCCGGTAGCGGTCGCCACCGATGCGGATACGTTCGCCCAGCGGGTTGCGGTCGCCGTAGAGTTCGTCCCGCACCTTGCTGCCGAGCACGGCAAAGGCGCGAGGCGCTCGCGGGTCGTCGTCGGGCAGGAACTCACCGAGCGAAACGTTGAAGCGGAAGATTTCCGGCATATCGGGCCCGACGCCGCTGATTATCACGCGGCGCTCGCGGCCGTTGCCTTCCACCGACGCGTTGCCCTGCACCGCCGGAATCGTCAGCAGCACCTGGGGTACGCGCCGCAGCGCTTCGGCGTCGTCGATGCTCAGGGGCCGCTCGGTGTTCAACACGGCCGCGGACGCGCCGAAGGTCTCCTGCACACCGGGATTAATCGCAACGATGTTGGTCCCGAACTGGGTGAACTCGGCAATCATGAACTCGTGCAGACCTTCCCCGATGGACGTCAGCAGCACGACGGCGGTCACGCCTATGCCGATACCGAGCGCCGTGAGCGCGCTGCGCAGCCGGTGCGACAGGGCCGACACGGCGGTGAACTGCAATAAATCGCGGGTCTGCACCGTCAGTGCCCCGTCAGTGCCTGTACGGCCTGAAGATCGCGGGTCCTCATGCTCATCGTCCCGTCAGAGCCTCAATGGGATCAAGATCCGCCGCGCGGCGGGCCGGCAGAATGCCGAAGAAGGCGCCGCAGGCAATCGCGACGATCAGCGCGCCGGCCGCAGCCCAGACCGGCGGCACGAAATCGAGCGTATCGTAGACCGCGCGCAGTCCCGCCACTGCGCCGTAGCCGAGAGCGAGCCCCACGATCCCGCCCAGCGCGGCCAGGAACAGCGCCTCGGTCAGGAACAGGGTAATTATCTGCCGGCGCGTCGCGCCCAGCGCCTTCAACAGCCCCACCTCGGAAGTGCGCTGACTCACGGCCACCAGCATCACGTTCATGATCAGCACGCCGGCGACGACCAGGCTCACGGACGCGATACCGGCCAGTGCCCGGGTCAGGTTGCCAAAAATCTTGTCGAAAGTCGCGAGCACGGAATCCTGCGTGATCACGGTCACGTCTTCTTCGCCGTAGTGTCGCTCCCTGATGATGCGCTTGGCATCGCGCTGGGCCAGCGGCATCGCGTCCCGGCTCGTGGCCTGGATGATGATGCGAAACAGCCCCGGCGAGTCGAACAGGGCCTGAGCGTCCACCACCGGAATCAACACCACTTCGTCTACGTCGATCATGATGGACGTGCCCTGCTCGGCCAGTACGCCGCTCACGCGGCAGCGCCGGTCGCCGACGCGCACCCACTGGCCCAGCGGCGGGTCCGTGCCGAACAGCTCCTCGCGGATCATATATCCCAGCACGCACACGGGTGCTGCGCGGTCCATGCCGACATTCGGCAGGAACTCGCCGAGCGCCATTTTCCACTGGCGGATGGGCCGGAATTCCGCCGTCGTGCCGAGTATGCTGATCTCTCGCTCGAGCCCGCCACGCTGCACCGACGCTGCTCCCACCACCACCGGCGCCAGGCGCTGCACGTGGGGACTGCGCATCACGGCCCGCGCGTCGTCCAGCGTCAGGTCGCGAGGCGTTTCCGCAACCATCATCGCGGGGTTCGCGCCGCTGGTTTCCGACCGGCCGGGCACGACGATGACCAGGTGCGTACCGAGCGACTGGAACTCGGCGCTGACGTAACGGCGCGCGGCCTCCCCGAGCGAGGTCAGCACCAGCACCGCGGCCACGCCGATCGCGGTGGCCAGCAGCATCATGAACGTGCGGCCCGGGGAGCGCGTCAGAGACGCGCCGGCCATCCGGTTGTAGTCGAGGAATCTCATGAGTCGCCTGCCGAGTCCCGGGCAAGCCGGCCATCGCGAAACTTCAGCTGCCGCCGCGCCCGTTCACCGATAGCCGGATCATGCGTCACGACCAGCAGTGTCAGGCCCTGGGAATTCAGCGTTTCCATAATCTTCACGACCTCCCGGCCCGACGCACTGTCGAGATTGCCGGTGGGTTCATCCGCCAGCAGCAACTTCGGCTGCATCACGATCGCACGCGCGATGGCCACACGCTGCCGCTCCCCTCCGGACAGCTGGCTGGGTCGGTGGCCGTCACGATGGCCCAGGCCGACGCGCTCCAGCGCAGCGTGGCCGCGTTCCTTGCGAACCGCGGGTTCATCACCGGCTAGCACCATGGGCAATTCCACGTTTTCCCGTGCGCTGAGCCGCGGTACCAGGTGGAAGGATTGAAACACGAAGCCAATCTTCTGTTGTCGGATCTGCGCCAGCTCCGCGTCGTCCATCGTGGAGGTATTCACACCATCCAGCGTATAGCTGCCCGCCGACGGTGTATCCAGCAGACCGAGAATATTCAGCAGCGTAGACTTGCCCGAGCCGGACGGGCCCATGATGGACACGTACTCGCCGTCGGGGATCTCCAGGCTCACGTGATCGAGCGCGTGGACAACCTCTTCGCCCACGTCAAAGTTCCGGCAAACGTCTTCCAGACGGATCACGCGTTACTCGGGCTCCGCCGCAGCGCCGTCGACAACGCCCTCGCGATCTACGGATATCACCACGGTCTCGCCGTCACTCAGGCCGCTGAGGACCTCGGTGAATTCCCAGTTCGCCAGGCCGCGAGTGATTTCCCGCTCTTCCAGCAAACCGGCATCGTTCAGCACCATCACGCGTCCGCCGTCCATGATGACCTGTGTAGGTATGCGCAACGCGTCGTCCCGGGTGCTGAGCAGCACCTCCACGTCGGCGCTATAGCCGGGCAGCAGGTTGTTGTCGCCCCGACCGGTGATCTCGACCTCGATTTCGACGGTGCGCGCCTGTTTTTCCTGGTCGAGCACGTAGGGGGCAACGCGCCGAACCACGCCAGGAAAATCCTGATCTGCAAAGGCGTCCATCGTCACGACGGCCGACTGCCCCTTGCGGACCGCCGGCGCGTCGACTTCGTCGATGGGCGCGCTGATGTACAGACAGGCATCGTCGATCAAGTCAATGGTCGGCGGCGTTGCGACACCGACCGGCGACGGCGTCACATATTCGCCCAGCTCGCCGTTGATCTCGGCCACCACACCATCGAAGGGCGCCCGCAGGATCGTGCGCTCCAGACGCGCCTCCGAAACCTTGACCTGCGCTTCACTGACCTTTGCCGATTCCCGCGCGGCCTTGCAACCGGCCGCCTTGGCTTCTGCGTCACCGCTGGCCAGATCTGCGTCCTCTTCCGAGGTCAGGCCGCGCTCGAGCAGACGCGTGAGCCGTGTCGCCTCGCGATCGGCAACTTTTGCGCGCACGCATGCCTCGTCCGCCCGGCGCCGGGCCGCAACGGCATCGCGCTGGGACAGCAGCACTTCGGCCTTTAAATCCACGTTCCAGAGTTCCACCAGCACCTGGTCCCGGGTCACCGCGTCGCCTTCAGTGACGTTCAAGATGGCCATCTGGCCACCCAGCGCCGGTGACAGGCCGGCGCGCCGGCAAGCATCTACGGTACCCGCCCGCGTGTTGGCAACCGTTGCCCGCACCTCGCCACGCTCCGCCACAACTACCGCAACCCGCAACGGGCGCGGCTGGAGCCACCAGGCCAACGCAGCGCCGATGCCTGCCAGCACCAGCAGTCCGATCACCAGCTTCTTTTTCAACAAACGGGCCCGCCAGCCAAAACAACGGGCAATTATAGCGGTCGGGGAGACCCAGCCTGATACGTAGCTTCCGCTGCAAAGGCGGCTGGCCGACTCCCGCCGACGCGGCCGGCAACCTGGCCGGGCTGATCAGCTTTTCCCCGAGGGCCCGGGACAGAACCAAGGCCAGGTGACGTCGGCCGACATTACTTTCCGATCACGCGGGCCACCAGCCGAAACTTCAGTTCCAGCTCATCGCGCACGGACAGGGCGCCCAGGCCCACACTGAAGGGCTGCAACCCGAGATCCGTCTGGCGCACAGTGACCGCACCCGCTGCCACCAGTTGCCCCGGACTCGAAGTGACGGTGACCGGGATTTCCACCAGCGTGACCTGGTCCCGGACCTTAACCTCCATCAGCAACTGTAGTGCCGGCAACTCACCCCGCAGTTCGCGACTGCGCAGGCTCACCTCCGGGAAGTTCGCCGCATCGAGCAACTTGTCACCCAACATGTTCGACCGCGTGCCGTCGATCGCAGCCTGATCGAGTTTCGTCGCAAAGTCTGCGCCTTCTTCAGCACGCTGGGCCGGAATATCGACCTCGAGGGATTGCACCGGGAATGCCAGGCGGACGGTGGAGCGGCTGACCGGCGACGCCAGCGCAAGCATGCCGTCGATGTCCGTCGTGCTGATCACATGATTGTGGCCCAGCGAAGCCAGCGGCCCGTCGCGGTAGGCCAGGATCCGAATTTCCGACTCACCCGGCACAACGCGATACTCGATGGCATCGGCCGGTGCCGCCGACGGCCGTTCGTCCACCGGTGCGCGGGATACGGGTGCGCGGGGCGCGCAGGCTGCAACAAAGAGCATCAGCACGATGCACGCGGTGCGCCGCAGAACGCGGTTGTTGGTAATAGCGGCCAATCGCCCTCCTCGTTCGCCTCGATGCGGGAACCAACCCGGTCGACCGGCAGCAGAGTCGCCTGCTACAGCGGAGCCCGGGCTGCCGCAAAGTCTCAACATACACGGCTTGGGCCACGGCTGCAAAGTCTCAAGATACACGGCTTGGGCCACGGCGGAAAAGCCGGGCCGGTAAAGAGGAGCTGCGCCGCTAGGCGCTTAGGTCTGCTGCAGCCGGCTTGACCGGGGCTACCCAACCGGCGGCGAAATCAGCGGCGGGTGCCGGGCGGGCGAAATGGTAGCCCTGCCCGACATCGCAGGCCATTTCGTGAAGCACCCGCGCGGCTTCAGGATCTTCAATGCCTTCGGCCACGACCTTCATGTTGACCGCGTGGGCCAGCTGGATGACAGACGCGACGATGCGCCGGTCGCGTTCGCTGCTGAGCATCGGGGCGATGAAGCTGCGATCGATTTTCAGCTCGTCGGCAGGCAGGTCGCGCAGGTACGCGAGGCTGGCGTGGCCGGTGCCGAAGTCATCAATGGCCAGGCGCACGCCGAGCTCGTGTAGTGCCTGGAGCCTGGCCGCACTCGCGCGCGGATCCCGCATCAGCGCGGTCTCGGTGATCTCCAGCACCAGGCGGTCGGCGTCCAGGTTCCAGACCCCCAGCGCGCCGACTATCGTTTCGATCAGGTCCGGATCTTCCAGGTTACCGGGGGACATGTTCACCGCCATCGTGAAATCCGGTACCCGCTGGCACCACTCGCACGCATGGCGCAGCGATGCATTCAACGAGAATCCGAACAGCGCGTGAATTCCGCGGCCGCGTTCCACGCCGGGCAGAAAAGCCGCGGGCGGCAGGACACCCTCGTTGGGGCTGTTCCAGCGAATCAGTGCCTCGGCTCCGGACAGTTTCCCCGACTCCAGGTCTACCTTGGGCTGGAAATACATCTCCAGCGCCGCTTTGTCCAGGGCCTCCTGGATGTCGAAGTCCGCCCGCGCCTGCGCGTTGCCAAGCGCAGCCAGGCCGTCGCTATATACGGTATAAGGCTCGTCGCGCTCGCGGCATTCTTCAAGCGCCAGCTCGCACTGGCGGAGCAGTTCTTCCGTTCCACCCGCCAGCCCGGGCAGCAACGAGACACCCATGTGCGCATGCAGGCGGGCCCGCCGGGTCCCGAGTATCACCGGCTCGCGGACCTCGCGGGTAATGCGCTCCGCGCCGAGCACCGCGTGGCCTTCGTTCGACGGGTTGTGGATTAGCAGGGCGAAACTGGCACTGCCGACGCGGAATACGCGATCGCGCTGGCGCGCCACGGCCAGCAGGCGTTGCTCGAACTCCTCCAGTGCCCGGTCGCCACCGATGTAACCAAAGTTGGCGTTCACCGCGTCCACCCCGGTCAGGCGAATCAGGATCATGGCGACGGACTGGCAATTGTCGGCGACGCGCATATCGTCGATCTCGCGCAGCAGGAGAGCGTAACGAAAGCGCGGTGTGCCTTCCAGATCCATCGCGCCGCCTTGACTCAGTGGAAGTAGTCTTCCGGGTCCAGGCCAAAGGCACCTGACTCGAAACCCTTCACAATCCAGCGCGAGCGTCGCTGATTCTCGTCGCTGGGCAGCGACTTCAGGTCTATTACCTTGCTCGAGGCAAGGGGCTGGTGGCCCTTGTCCAGCACCAGCATGATCTTGGGCCGCAGCCGGCGGATACGATTCTGTTCGATCACGATACCTACCTCACCGGTATTCATCTCTACAACCGTGCCTGTCGGGAACATGCCCAGCGCCTGGACGAACTGTTCGATGAGTTCGCGCTGAAACTCGGTACCGGCCAGCGTGTTCAGCTCGCGCACCGCGTCGTAGGAAGATTTCGGCTCAGCCCACGGCCGCCGGGAAATCATCGCGTCGTAGCAGTCCACCAGTCCAGCGATCCGCCCGTATACCGGGATATCGCTGCCGGCGATTCCGTTAGGGTAACCGGAGCCGTCGTGCCGTTCGTGGTGGCTGCGAATCATTTCCAGCACTTCTTCGCTGATGCCGGGTGTCTTTTTCGCCAGCCGTTCCCCGTAGTGCACATGGGCCTGCATGATCTCCGCTTCCTCCTCCGTCAGCGGCCCTTCCTTGTTGGTGATGGATTCAGGAATCGCGACTTTGCCGATGTCCAGCAAGATTCCGCCCATGGCGAGTACTTGCAGACCGCTGCGGTCAAAGCCGAGGTGGCGACCCAGCACCAGCGCCCACACAGAGGTGGCGATAGAGTGGTTGTAGGCATATTCGTCGCGCTTGCGCAGGGTGACCAGCCACGCCATTGCATCCTGGTTGCGCAGCACGCTGTCAATCATCGGCGAGACCGCATCCTTGATCTTGTCGACCTGGATGCCGCCGCCCTTGCGCAGGTCATGGATCACCTCGTTCATGGCGTG
This sequence comes from uncultured Gammaproteobacteria bacterium, assembly GCA_947258805.1. Next base: position 27,747 of record CAMYJV010000004.1, read on the forward strand.
AACGGCAAGACCGTAGGCATGGGCGGCAGCCGGCGCCTCTTCCTGCGTAGATACCTTGTTGTCGTAGTGCCTTGCGCCGTTGACCTTTTCGGCCAGCCGGCCGGTGGGGTCCATACGGCTCAGGGATCTGAGCAGGCGCGTTTTCAGCGTGATGGGCTTCTTGCCGTTCACGCGCCCATTGGACGGGCTTGCGAAAGGGTCCCGGCTCTGGCCCGCGATGCTGTGGGCTTCCATGATGCGCTTTTCCGGCACGGAGCTACGTTTCAGATCGACGTAGACATGCTTGCAGAACTTGCGCAGCAGGCCGATCTCGCTGTCCTCACGGATCTCGAAACCCTGGAACAGGAAGGGCGTCTCCAGCCACGGTCGGTCGAGCAGGGCTACGAACATGCCCTTCTCGAGGTTCATGGTATCCACCTTGACGCGCTTGGAGAGCATTTAGTGATCCGCAACGGGCCTGCAGGACCCAGCTTTGCATAATAGCCACGGCGCCGACTGCGGCCGTGGTGGGCATCACATTTCCGCACAAAGGCCCCAGGTCAACCCTGGGCCGGGAGCCGCGTTACACTCGCTGTAGAAGGTCTCGGGAGCCCCGTGCATGGATCACACTAGAGTTGCCGCCCTGGCGCTATGTCTCGCTGGCTGCGCTGCCAACCCGGACCCCATCGTCGACATGCGGGGGGTCGATCCGGTGCTGTACGAGCAGGATCTGGCCGACTGCAAGACCTATACCCGCGAGATCCAGACGGAAGTGGGTGTCGCGAAAGGCGCCGCGGGTGGTGCCGCGGTGGGCGGCGCCATCGGCGCCATTGGTGGCGAGACGGGCCGGGGTGCAGGGATCGGGGCCGTGGCTGGCGGTGCCAAGTCGGCCCAGCTCAACGAGCGCGAAAAACAGCGCGTGGTGAAGAACTGTATGCGAGGCCGGGGCTACCGCGTGCTCAACTGACGGCCACCGGACACGCCACGCCGGTCCCGCCCAGCCCACAGTATCCACCCGGGTTTTTTGCAAGATACTGCTGGTGGTAATTCTCGGCAAAGTAGAACGGCGGCGCCGCCAGGATTTCCGTCGTAATCTCGCCACGCCCGGCGGCGCGCAGTGCATCCTGGTAGCGCTCGCAGGATTCGCTGGCTGCCGCTTCCTGTTCCGGTGAGTAGTAGTAGATTCCCGACCGGTACTGGGTGCCGACATCATTGCCCTGGCGCATGCCCTGCGTAGGGTCGTGGCTTTCCCAGAAGGCCTGCAGCAGCTCATCGTAGCTGACAGACGACGGATCGAAGACCACCCTGACGACCTCGTTATGGCCCGTCATGCCCGAGCAGACCTCTTCGTAGGTGGGATTCGGCGTATGGCCGGCGGCGTAGCCAACGGCCGTGGTGTAGACGCCCGGCTGTTCCCAGAACCGCCGCTCCGCGCCCCAGAAACAGCCGAGGCCAAACATGGCCTGCTCGAAGTGTGCGGGCACCTCTCCGGCCAGCGGATTGCCGTTCACAAAGTGACGCTCGGCCACGGACATGGCGGTGCTGCGTCCGGGCAGCGCTGCGCCCGCGCCGGGCAGGGATAAATTTTTCTTCCGCAGGAACATGGCCAAGGGTTCGACAATTGCCGGGCGGCGGATGTTCCCCGGCAGCATCGCGGCAGCGCTTCGCGCCGGATCCGACGAAGCTGCTACATTAGCACCTGCCAGTACCAAGCGCTGCAAGACGTTCAGGATGACAAAACAAGCGCTCACGCTCATCGCGATGACCTGCCTGGCCGGCCCGGCCCTCGCCCAGAACCCGGCGCCCAAGGCCACCCGGCCGGCGACAATTGAGGTCTCCGAGGCGGCCGTGGTGCCCATCGACACCGCATCACCTGCCGCCGACACGCCGAGCCCGGACATACCGGGAGCGTCTGGCGCAGCCATTGGCCCGGAAGCCCCGGAGGCACAGGAAGCGCAGGCGGCAACTCCGGAGAACACTGGCGCGGGTGATCCGCCGGCCGCCGTCGGGTCGGGCGTTCGCACCGCTGCTTATCAGCGCATGTTGTCGCTGATGGAAGAGAATCGCTACGGCGAGGCGGCGGAGGCCGCCCGCGCCGTGGTGCAGCTAACGGAGCAAGAGTTCGGTGTCGACAGCATCGAGCTCGCCGCGCCCCTGGACAATCTCGGCACCACGATGATGCTCAGCGGAAATCTCCTCGATGCCGAGCAAAGCTACTTGCGCAGCATCGCGATTATCAAGCAGCACGAAGGGCAACTGTCCCCGCGACTTATGAACGCCTACGTCGGCCTCGGAGCAACCTACAATCGCGGCGGCTCCTATGAGAAAGCCGAAGAAGCCTTCAGTACGGCATTGCGGCTGAACAACGTGAACGAGGGTTTCTACAACGTCGACCAGATGAAGATTCGCGACGGTCTTACGGAAACCTATATCGGCCTGGAAGAGATCGAGGAGGCCAATTTCCACCAGGAGGTGCAACTGGAGATCTACCAGCGGCGCCTCGGCGCAACCAATCCGGAAACTGCGCCGGCTATCTACAAGCTCGCCCGGTGGTATGAGCGCGTGGGCCTGTTTGACGACGCGCGCATCAAGTATCAGCAGGCCCAGCAGATGATTCGCAGGTCCTACGGCAAAGATTCGATGGAAATGGTAGCGGCCCTGGAAGGCCTGGCGGCCAATTTCGATCGCCAGGGCCTCCTCTCTCCGAGCGCGTCAAACCTGAAGAAAGCCCTGGCAATTGTCGAGGCGCAGCCCGAAGTCGAACGGGAAAAACAGGCCGAAATCCTGGTAAAGCTCGGCGATCTGTACGGCGGCTCCGGCCGGCCCGATACCGCCAATGCGTATTACGAGCGCGGCTGGCAGGCCTTGTCGCTGGACGACAGTCTGGAGGGGCTGCGCAACGCAATGTTCAGCGAGCCGGTGCGTGTTGCCGGACTCGGCTGGCAAAACCTGCGCTACGCGCCCGGTGACGTGAGCGACTGGCGCCTGTTGAGTGACGGCTATGTGCTGGTGCGCTACGACGTGAATAAGAAAGGTCGGGTGGATGATGTGGTCGTCATCGAATCCGAACCCGCCGATCTGATGGACCGCCGGGTGGCGGAAGCCCTGCGGCGGTCCTATTTCCGCCCGCGCTTCGCCGACGGCGTTGCCGTCGAGTCGGATGGCCTCCTGTACCGACACGATTTCCGTTACCTGCCCAAGGACCCGGGACGCAGCGAAGAGGCCGGCCAGCCTATCGAAGCCCCCGACGGCGGCGGCCGCCTCGAATACCCCGATGCCAGCGGCGGCTGAGGCCGGCAACCCCGGCCAGATGCGGGCCATGGTCTGCCCGGGGCCGGGACAACCACTGGTCATGGAGCAACGGGCCCTGCCCGAGGCTGGACCGGGACAATTGCAGGTTCGCGTGCTGGCCTGCGCGGTCTGCCGCACCGACCTGCACCTGCAGGACAATGAGCTCGACGACATCCCTTATCCAGTGGTACCCGGCCACCAGGTCGTTGGCGAGGTCACCGCCCGCGGCGCCGGGGTCGACACCGCAATCGGCCAGCGCGTCGGCATCGCCTGGCTGGCCTGGGCCTGCGGCGAATGCCCCTACTGCAAAGACGGCCGGGAGAACCTTTGCGACCGCGCGCTGTTCAACGGCTACCAGCGCGATGGCGGCTACGCAGAATATCTGCTGGCCGACGCCGCTTTCGCCATTCCGCTTGATGCGGACCTCGACCCGGCGCGGACCACGCCGCTGCTGTGTGGGGGACTCATCGGCTACCGCACGCTGCGCATGGCCGGCGACGCCCGGCGGCTGGGCATCTATGGATTCGGTTCCGCTGCACACATGATCGCTCAGCTGGCGCAGCACGAAGGGCGCGAGGTCTACGCGTTTACCAGTCCGGGCGACGCGGCCGCCCAGCAGTTTGCACGCGATGTTGGCGCGGCGTGGGCCGGCGGTTCCGACGAAGCGTCGCCGCAACTGCTCGACGGCGCGCTGATCTTTGCACCGGTCGGGGCACTGGTACCGAAAGCGCTCAAAGACGTGCGCAAGGGTGGCAGGGTCGTGTGCGGTGGGATTCACATGAGCGACATCCCGACGTTCCCTTATGCAGACCTGTGGGGTGAACGCCAGATTCGTTCGGTGGCCAATCTCACTCGCCGGGACGCGACGGAATTCATGGCCATAGCCGCGCTGCATCCCATCGACACACAAATCACCCGGTACTCATTGACGCAGGCCAACGAGGCTCTCGATGCACTGCGCGCGGGCCGTATCAACGGCACCGCGGTACTGGAAATTGCGAACTAGCCACCGCCGCGTTGCGCAGCGTACTCCGCTTTGCCCTTCAGGATGACCGCGTAGATTTCCCGCGACCGCCCGCCGATATCCTGAAGCAGTTGCTCGGCCACACCGCTGGTGACCTGCTGCCACTCGACCCGTTGCAAGGGTGTCAGCGCCTGCCAGCGGATGCCGAGTTCCGGGTCGGCCAGGTCGGCGACGTCCTGCGCCCGGGTAGCGGCGCGAGACTGGCCGATAGACGGAAAGTTGTCCGTCAGCACCTGGAGTGTGGCTTCATCCTGCTGCTGCCACCACTTCAGATCTGCAACGATAACGGACATACCAAACACATGCCGGGTCAGGGTCAGGTAAGGCGCTTCGGCGGAGATCCCCGTGCGCGCGTAGAGACTGATGGAATTCTCACCGGCATCAATCAGGCCCGTCTGCAGCGACGGCACGATTTCTCCATACCCCAGGGGAATCTTGTCGGCGCCGATCGCATCCGCAAACAGCCGCGCATTCAGGCTTGCCGACACGCGAAAGCGCCGGCCCCTCGCATCCGCAGGTGTCACTATTCGTTCCCGGCCGTAAACGGAGTGGAAACCGATCTCATACCAGGTCACCAGGTGCAAGCCCACCTCGGCAAGCAGCTCGCGAAAGATGTCCGTGAGGAACCGATCGTAGACATAGTCGGCCTCTTCTTCGTCTTCAAAAAGATACGGCGTATACAGCAGCGATAGTTCGGGCACCAGCGTGGACGTCACCTGTGCCGAAAGGTTGGCGAACTGAATGCGGCCGCGACGCAAGCCAGACAGAAGCTGCTCTTCGGAGCCCAGCTGGCCGTAAATCAGCGGCTTCAGCTCCAGCGCGCCCCCCGACGCCGCTTCCGCGTCGTTCTTGGCCTGGCCGACGGCGCCGCCGCCCCCTGATTCTGCGGGCGGCTGCTCGCCGCCACCGCAGGCACCGAGCAGTGCGGCGACAAGAAAAATCGCTGGGCGGGAAACTTTCATGGCCGAATGTTGCCTCAAAGCGTGGCGGGCAAGCCAGAAGCCGCTGCAGAAACCCCTGTAAACTGCGGGCCAGCCGGGATCAGCGGACAGCGCCAGCGCGCTGCGCGACTACTGGAGACAAGGATTTCGATGACCAAGACTTCACCTGCCCAGGCCCCAGGCTGGCGAGCCTTTCTGGCCTTTTTTGCGGGCCTGGCCACGGCACCAGTCTTTGCCCAGCCAGACTACTCCATGCTGGACGACCTGCTGCTGTCCCACGTGCAGGACGGATTTGTCGACTACGACGGCATCGCGCTGGACCCGCGACTGGATAATTTTATCGGCCAGCTCGCGAGCACGGCGCCCACGGCCCTGGCCTCGACCAGCGAACAGAAAGCCTTTTACATCAATGCCTACAATGCCATTGCGATACGGGGAATCCTGGACGGCCAGTCGCCGGATTCGTTTTTCGGCCGCTCCCGTTTTTTCAAGCGCATGCGCGTTGACGTACTCGGTGAATCCCTCAGTCTCGACGACATCGAGCACGGGCGGCTACGCCCGATGGGCGATGCACGAATTCACTTTGCAATCGTCTGCGCGTCCCTGTCATGCCCCAGGCTGGCGAGCCGCGCCTACCTGCCTGCAACCCTCGACGCGCAACTCGACGCGGCGGCAGAACAATTTCTCAGTGACCCGACCAGGAACGTGTTCGACTCGGATCGCCGGGTGGCCTACATATCGAAGATTTTCGACTGGTTCGAGGAAGACTTCGTCGCCAACGCGGGCTCATTGCAGAGCTACCTGGCCCGTTATGTCACAGATCAGTCCAGCGCGCGTTTGCTGCGAGCCGATAGTTTCGACGTGAAATTTCGCGACTATGACTGGAGCCTGAACGGGCGGCTCACGAAGTGAGTAAAGCCCCTGTGGGCGCGGCTTCAGCCGCCACCATTGACACCAGCATGGTCAAATCTCGCGGCTGAAGCTGCGCCCACAGGGGGGCTCGCTAAACCGAGCATGCGGCGCAGCCGAATACACAGGCAGGACAACGGGAACTCAACGATGATTATTCGCCAGGCACCTGACATTCGACCCTCGGAAATCACCCCGGAAGAGGTCTTCCGCGGTCGCCGCCAGTTTTTGCGCCAGGCGGGCGTGGCCGGCGTGGGCCTGCTGGCCGGCAGTGGCTGTGCCGCCGACGAAGAGCCGGCGGGCAACCCGACCGACCTGCGCAAGCTCAACGTCGCCAGCGGCAGCGCATACAGCACGGACGCAGAGCCGAACTCGATGGAAGACATCATGAGTTACTGCAACTTTTATGAGTTTGGTCTCGATAAACGTGACCCGGCAAAGCTGTCCGGCGACTTCAAGCCGCGGCCGTGGTCCGTCACCGTAGACGGTGAAGCCGAGGTGACCGGCACCTTTGACCTCGAAGATTTCATCGCTCCGCACCCCATCGAAGAACGGGTCTATCGGTTGCGGTGCGTCGAAGCATGGTCGATGGTCGTGCCGTGGAACGGCATTGCTTTGGGCGACGTGCTGAAACGTTTCAAACCGACTTCAAAAGCCAAGTACGTGGCCTTCGAAACCGTCGTGCGCCCGGAAGAGATGCCGGGCCAGCGTCGCGGCGTGCTCGACTTCCCCTACGTCGAAGGGCTAACCATCGCCGAGGCCATGCACCCGCTGACGATACTGTCTGTCGGCGTCTACGGGGTCACGCTGCCCAATCAGAACGGCGCGCCCATTCGGCTCGTCGTACCCTGGAAGTACGGCTTCAAGAGCATCAAATCCATCGTCCGCATCAGCTTCACCGAGACCGAACCACCCACTACGTGGAACCTGGCCGCGCCACGGGAATACGGCTTCTACGCCAACGTAAACCCGGAAGTTGACCACCCGCGCTGGAGCCAGGCCAGTGAGCGCCGCGTCGGCACCGGCTTTTTCGGTGATCGCCAGCCCACCGTGTTGTTCAACGGCTATGGCGAACAGGTTGCGGGCCTCTACGACGGCCTCGACCTGCGCAAGAATTTCTGAAAAGGCGAGCTGACCGCCACCCTCCGGGACATGCCCACTACCCGGCAAATTCGCTTCGTTCTGAAGCCGCTGGTTTTCGCGGCCTGCCTGGCGCCGCTGGGCTTCATCGCGCTCCGCATCGCCGGCATAGGTCCATCCCTCGGCCCGAACCCGGTGGAGGTGTTGCAGGACGAATTCGGCGAATGGGCCCTGCGGCTGTTGCTGGCGACCCTGGCCATCACGCCGCTGCGCCTGGCCCTCGGTAAACCCTGGCCCCTGCGCTTTCGCCGCATGCTCGGGCTATTTGCATTCACCTATGCGGCCCTCCACTTCTCCAACTACCTGGTACTGGACCAGGAATTCGACTGGCCGGTGATCCTGGAAGACATCCTGGACCGGCCCTTCATTACCGTCGGGTTCAGCGCCTTGTTGATCCTCCTGCCACTGGCGGTGACGTCAACCCAGGGCTGGCAACGCCGCCTCGGTGCGCGGTGGGGCAGTCTGCACCGACTTATTTACCTTGCAGCGATACTGGTCTGCTGGCATTTCTGGTGGCAGGTGAAGAAAGACGTCACGGAGCCTGCCATTTACGCAGGCATCCTCGCCCTGCTGCTGGGGATCCGGCTGTGGCGCGGCGTCAAACAGCGGCGGCGCCGGAACAATAGGCCCGACGCGACGACGGTGGCCTCGGACTCGAAGGGTTAAGTGGCGGGCGAACGGTTCGGTTTTTTAAGAAATTTGGCGGGGCGGATTCTATCGCCGACTTGGCTGTCTAAGCTTTATCGCCTTCAAAGGCCGCCTATAAATTGTAGCCCCGCTCGTCGTGCTGGGCGATGTCGAGACCTTCGGTTTCTTCATCCCGATCCACCCGCAGACCCACCGTCGCTCCGACGATTTTCAGAATCACGAAGCTCGCAACGGCGCACCAGGCCAGGGTCGCCAACGCGCCCAATAACTGAATGCCGATCTGGCCCGCAATGGTGCTGCCTTCGGCGAGCCCCAGGCCGCTGAATGCGCCGAGGCCGTCGCTGGCGAACACCGCGGTCAGCAGAATGCCGAGAAAGCCGCCGACACCGTGCACCGGAAATACGTCGAGAGAGTCGTCGATGTGCAGTTTGCGCTTGATGATCTGGGTCGCCCAAAAGCAAACCACGCCGGCTGACAAACCAATAACCAGCGCGCCGCCGGGACCGACAAAGCCCGATGCCGGGGTAATCGTGCCGAGCCCGGCCACCATGCCGGTGACGATACCCAGCACGCTCGGCTTGCCGAACTTGATCCATTCCTGCGTCATCCACGCCAGCGATCCGGCGGCCGCGCCCACGTGGGTGACGAGCATCGCCATGCCGGCGGCCCCGTCGGCAGCCAGCGCGCTGCCGGCATTGAAGCCAAACCAGCCGACCCAAAGCATGCACGCCCCGGTCACGGTCAGGGGGAGACTGTGCGGCGGCATGGGCGTGGTCGGAAAGCCCTCGCGGTTACCCATGACCAGGGCCGCTACAACGGCCGCCACGCCGGCATTGATGTGCACCACCGCGCCACCGGCGAAATCCATAAAGCCGCGTTCGGCCAGCCAGCCACCGCCCCACACCCAGTGCGCCACCGGGAGATAGACGACAAATAGCCAGAGCGCCGAAAACCACAGCATCGCGCTGAAGCGCATGCGTTCAGCAAACCCGCCTACGATCAGCGCCGGCGTGATGATTGCGAAGGTCATCTGGAACATCAGGAAGACGGTTTCCGGCATGGTGCCTTCGACGGAATCGGTGCCGACACCGGCGAGGAGAAATTTACTCGTGCCGCCGATCAGACTTTGCAGGCCGCCGCCATTTGTCGCGAACAGGCTGTAACCGGCGAGCACCCAGAGCACGGAAACCATGCAGGCAATTGCGAAACACTGCATCAATACCGACAGCACGTTGCGGCTGCGCACCAGCCCGCCGTAGAACAAGGCCAGACCGGGCAAAGTCATGAACAGCACCAGCGCCGTGGCAGTGAGCATCCACGCCGTATCGCCGGAGTCGACGGAATCGGCCGCAGCGGTGCCCGCGAGCAGGCAAAGAAGCAGCACGATGGCTGCGCGGTTCAGCAACTGCATATTCCCCACTCCCCGGGGACACTCTGCGGACAGAATGTGTCCCCGCGCCTCTGCGGACGGGATGTCCCCGCGCCTTACAGCGCGCTGTCGTCGGTTTCGCCCGTACGGATCCTGACTGCCTGTTCCAGCGGCGTTACGAAAATCTTGCCGTCGCCCACCTTGCCGGTGCGCGCCGAATCCGCGATAGCCTCGATCACGCGTTCGACCAGGTCGTCCGCTACCGCGGCTTCGATCTTCGCCTTGGGCAAAAAGTCCACAACGTACTCGGCGCCGCGATAGAGCTCGGTGTGGCCGCGTTGTCGGCCGAAGCCCTTGACCTCGGTCACGGTCATGCCGTTCACGCCGACTTCTGCCAGCGCGTTGCGGACATCATCGAGACGGAAAGGTTTGATGATGGCGGTGATCAATTTCATCCGGGCATCTCCGAGCAGGTATTGTTGTTCTGAAACCGCTCGCCAATTCTAGCCCGAAACTCCCGCCGCCGGTCAGTAAATACGGAAACCGCCGTGGCGCCTGCGGCTGCGGTAATCGAACCAGCGCCAGGCGAGGAAGACCCCGAACAGCAGCGCGCCGGTGACGCCGGTCCACAGCCAGGACCGTGGCACGCCGCTACGTAGCGCGGCCAGATCGTCGCGCAGGCCGAGGTTTTCTGCATTCAGTCGAGCCACTTCATCTTTGGCGGCCTGGGCCTGCTCCGCGGCTTCCCGCGCCGCATCTTCCAGCCGCTGGCGTTCCTGGGCCCCACTCCTGGCCTGCAACTTTTCGACCTCGGCGGCCAGCCGGTCCCGCTCGGCTTCCACGCCTGCAATGCGACGGAGGGCCGGCTCCTCGGTCTGCAGGAAGGACCCCCGAACCCAGCCCGAGCGCTGATCCTCCAGCTTAACGAGTGTCAGTGCACCGTCGCGCTCGAGCAGTTCGGCCCGATCGCCGCTTTTCAGGAACGCAAATGGCCGGCCACTGGTATCACGCGTCAGGTGCACCCCCAGGCGCAGCTCATCGGTGACGTACACGGTCTCCGCGCCCAGCGGGAGGCCGCTCAGCAGCAGGATGACCAACGGAACAATTCGCGAATAACTCATTGTGCATAAACCCAGCGCAACAACCCTGTATGCGCTTCTTCGCCCGGACCCCGATGGGCATCCGGGTGATTCTGCATGGCGACCACGACAAATTCCCGGCCCGACGCCGCACGCAGGTAGCCGGCCATGGCAAATACGCCGTTCAGCCGGCCGGTCTTGATGTGCATCTGTCCGGTGAGCTGGTCGTCACGAAACCGCCGCCGCATGGTGCCATCGAGGCCGGCGAGGGCCAGGGACGACTCGAACTCGGACCGGTAGGGGCTGTCGTGGCCCGCCAGCAGCAGGCGGGCAAGATTACGGGTGGATATCTGCGTGTCACGGGACAGCCCGGCACCGTTGTCGAGGCGCAGCTCGGGAAAATCGAGGCCCCGCTCGGCCAGTGCGGCAGACGCCGCGTCACGGGCCTTGTCCACCGTGCCCGGCGCGCCGTAACGCTCGGCGCCCATGGTCAGGAACACCTGCCGGCTCATTACGTTGTTGCTCCACTTGTTCACGCGGCGAATGACTTCAGATACGGGCGGCGAGTCAAAGTCGTAAAACGTCTCCCAGGCCTCGTCCACCGTGGCGCTACGGCCTGCACCGCTGATTGTGCCGCCACTTTCCTCCCAAAGACTGCGAACTACGCCATAATTGAACTCTCGCGCACTCATGACCGACCGCGACAGCCGGTATTCCGGGCAATCGCGGCCAAAGCGCCCGGAAAAAGTCACCACCCCGCCAACATTAGCCTCGCCTGGCGCGACCCGAATGCCGCCCTGGTAACCGCCGCAACGGCCATCACGTATCTGCAACTGGTTACGTATCTCGAGATTGGCGGGCGCAGGGTCAGCGATGATCTGCACGCCCTTTTCATCCGGATCGGGCCTGAAGATGAAATTGACGGCGCGAAAATTTATCAGGAAGGCTTCGGGCGTCACGTTGTAAACGCGATAGGGCTGCCCGTCGAAGGCGCCGGAATCCTCCGGCGGGACCGCGAAGAAGCTGTTGTCGATCACCAGATCACCGTCGATGTCCCGCAGGCCACGCTGGCGCAGACCTCGCAGCAACAACCAGACTCGCTCGGTAACCAGGAAAGGGTCACCGTAGCCTTTCAGGTACAGGTCGCCCTCCAGCCGGCCGTCCTGCAGCTGGCCGTCCAGGTAAACCTCGGTGCGCCAGGTGTAGGCCGGCCCAAGGTCCTCCAGCGCGAGAAAAGTTGTCAACAGTTTGATGGTAGATGCCGGATTGCGCGCAACGTCGGCATTGACCGCGAGCAAGGGTGAGTCGGCGTCTACGTCCTGGACCCAGGCGCTGTAGCTGCCCGGTTCCATCTGGTAGGCGTCAAGCACCCGCTTTACCCGCGACGGCAGCTCGTGCCGCGTCTCCGCAGCAGCCAGGCCACCGCTCAACGACGGCATGATGATTGCCGCCGCCAGCATGGGCGCGAGAATTGACCGAATTACGTTCACGGTGCCCGCGTCAGTGTTTCCGGGGCCGGCTGATGCCCATCGCCCGCATCCGATCGGACAGCGTGCTGGGCTTGATGCCGAGGAGCTCCGCTGCGCCCCCTGCGCCCGACACACGCCAGTCGGCCGCATCCAGCGCCGCCACCAGGTTGTCTTTTTGCCGCAACTTCATCTCCGCCTCTGTGAGGAACTCGCGCTCCACGTAGCCATAGGCCGCCGCCGCGTCGGCCATGGGTCCGGATGCCCCGCCCTCCGGGGTCGCAAGATCGAGGCGCAAGGTACCGCCCTGCGACAGGATGACCGCTCGCTCGATGACATTTTTCAGTTCCCGCACATTGCCGGGCCAATCATAGGCCCGCAGCTGCTCTACCTGGCCCTGGGTCAGCGTCGGCATGTCCCGGCCGAAATCACGGCTGGTCTGCTCCAGGTAGTGCAAGGCCAGCGTCACGACGTCATCACCGCGCTTGCGCAGCGGTGGCACCTGCACCGGGAACACGCTCAGCCGGTAGTAGAGGTCTTCGCGAAACTCGCCTGCCTCCACGGCCTGCTCGAGATCCTTGTTGGTGGCCGCGATGACTCGCACATCAACCGTGATGGATTGCTCCTCGCCCACCCGCTCGAATTCCCGCTCCTGCAGCACGCGCAGCAGTTTGCCCTGTAAGGACAGCGGAATCTCGCCCACCTCGTCCAGAAAGATCGTACCGCCGTCGGCCAGTTCGAAGCGTCCGACCCGGTCACGATGTGCACCGGTGAACGAGCCTTTAACGTGCCCGAAAAATTCACTCTCGAACAGTTCTTCCGGAATAGACGCACAGTTCACCTTGACCAGCGGCCCGTCGGCCCGGCCGCTGCGGGCATGAATTGCCGTTGCTACCAGTTCCTTGCCGGTGCCCGTCTCACCCATGATCAGCACGCTGGCCGGGGTATCCGCGACAGCTTCGATGCGTGCCAGCATGGCTTTCAGCGCCGGACTCTCACCAATGATGTAGCCGAAGTTCATCGCCACGCCAACTTCTTCGCGCAGGTAGTCGCGTTCCTGCTCCAGCTCTTCCTTCAGGTGGGCGATCTGCTCGTAAGCCTCACGCAGGCGCGCTTCTGCCCGGTTGCGTTCGGTCACGTCCTTGCTGGCCACCCGCAAGGTAAGTTCGCCGTCGACAACGTTGGGTTCGGCTCGCGTGGACATCAGAACATCCACCACCTCGCCGCTGCGGGTGACCATCTGCCGCGGCACATTGTTCCTGTCTCCCCCGGCGATCACTTCCTCCACTGTCCATCGCATGGCCGACAGCTTCGACTCGTCGGTCAGGAAATCTGTGACGGGCCGGCCAATTACCTCGTCGCGCGCGTAACCCAGCTTCTCGAGCCAGTGATCACTGACGGCGAGAATCCGCCCTTCGCCATTCACCGTATGGAGCATGGCGGGCGTCGACTGATACAGGTCACGGTACTGTCGTTCGAGGCGCGAATGGTCGCCGAGCTCGGTGAACACAGACACGGTGTCGAGGTAGCCGCCATCGGGGGCGCGATTCCCGACCGTGGTGGCCAGTAACGACACCCGCGCGCCGGCATGATCGCGAAAGGCCAGCGGTACGTTGTCCAGGTGGCCGGTGCGACGAAACAGCGGCAAGTGCTCTTCCCGGATCCGCTTCGCACTCGCCTCGGTGGCCAGCTCCTCCGGCAGATGGCCCACCAGCTCGTCACGAGTCCGCCCCAGCCGGGTCAGCAGCGCATCCGTCGCATCCTGAATGCGGCCCTGGGCGTCCATGCGGCAGGCCAGCACGGGCAGGATTCGGAACAGGCTTTCGTATCGGTCAACCGTGATCATGGTCACAGATTCTATCCGGGTTTCCGTAAAATAGGTATCGGATTCTCGCGTTTTGCGGGATTCCGGTACTCCATTGTATCCATAAGTCGCTGTTTTTGTTGCAATACGAAGTTGGCACGCTTCCTGCAATAAGAACAGCGAGTCAGGAGACTCTTGAACGTGACTTTTTACACAGACGAGGCAGAAATCATGGACAGAATGACGAAAAATCGCAAGCTGCGATGGCTGTCGCTGCCCTACGCTGTGCTCTTGCTGACAGTTGCTGTCGGCTACGGTTTTGGATCGGTTGGGCAAGCTAGGGAAGTGATGGAAGAGCTGGTAGTGACGGCTCCCCGCCTTGCAGATACCGAAGCGCAGGAAATGCGCACGCAGATCGAAGACACGGCTGAGGACGCCGCACGGCGTACCCGGATCAGCGTGGCGACGAGGCTGAGCGCCAGGCTCAACGTCCAGCACCGCCCGTACCGGCTTGCTAGCCGGGACGTCAGGGGCTGGAGAAACGCCGGCTGAAGCCGGGCCCGTGAACGGGTCCCGCCGCCCGGAAACTCCAACCCCTACGGCGCCGGGACCCCGGGTGGCTCGCAACGAGTCGCCCAAAAAGGCGCCGGGCTCGTCCCCCTCGAGCCCGGCGCACCCCCAGCGGGGGCGAGATGGTTAGTACCAGTCTGCGTGTCGGGCTGTATTTCCCCCACTGCCATCCGCCCCCGCGCTCTATTCAGAGAGGCTCCCCCGTGCGGCGATTGCTAGAATCGCCCGCTGCTCTACTATCGCCGTGCATTGTGAAAACTGGATTCCCCGCCGCTGTTGTCATGCTTAGCGTTGCTGCCTTCGCCGCGGTGGCCGCCGCCGGTCCGCCGCAACTGCAACTGGGCCAGGAACTCTTGCCCCCGGACAGCGGCGAACTGCCCGCAGAAGGTGATCGCGCCGGCCTGAAGCTGCGCCTGCAGGCGCGCTTCGACTGTGGCATACCCGATGCGCAAGCCAGCCTGTTCGTTTCCGTGGCGGATACGGCGGTGCAGACGAACCAGGCCAAGTCACCGCAGCAAGTGCTGCTCAACCTGCCGGAACGCCAGCTGCGCGGGGTGCGTGAATCCCTGGCCTGCCCCGGCACCGGCCCCCACTTGTTTCGCGCCCAGCTCACGGCCTACGCAACGCTGATTTGCCGCGCAAACGACGGCACGGAAAACCTGGCGACGGTGAACCGGCCGGTCGACCTGTGGGTGAACTGTGCCAAGCCGGATGAGGCCCGGGAAGCCGACGAACAGCCGCTGACTGACTAGCCCGCAGCGCGCCGGGCTGCAGAAAGGACTACTCAGCCTGCTGCAGGTGCCGGGCGAAGAAGATGGTGGTCCGGCCCCAGGCGTCGGTTGCGGCTGCCGCGTTGTAAGCGGTGCCAGACGGATTGGAAAAGGCATGCTGCGCGTTCGGGTAGATTTTCACGTCTACGTCTTTGTCGAGTTCTCGCAGCGTCTGCTCGAAAGTTGCGATGTCGTCCAGCGGGATCAAAGGATCCGCTTCACCGAAGTTGCCGAGTATCGGCATCTGCAGGGTCGCCAGCTCGTCGCGGTCAGTGACCAGGCTGCCGTAGTAGATCACCGCGGCGTCTACCTGGTCGGGCAATAGCAGCGCGGTGCGCAGCGACCAGCGCCCGCCCAGGCACCAGCCGATAACACCAATGCGAGGAGCCTGCTGCGCGGCCAGGTAGGCATAGGCCTGGCGGAGGTTGTCGTTGGCCTGGTCCGCCTGCTGCTGCAGACCACGGCTGAGCTTCATGGCCGTTTTTGGATCTTCAGCCAGTTCACCGCGATACAGGTCAACCGCCAGGGCCCGGTAGCCCTCGCCTGCCAGGCGTTCAGTCACGCCGCGAATGTTGTCGTTCAGGCCCCACCATTCGTGAATCACGATGATGCCCGGCGCGGCGTCGGCGCCCTGTTCCGGAACGGCCAGGTAACCTGTGACGGGCACGCCGTCGATGGCGCCATACTCCACCGGCGCGGCGAGTATCGGCTGCGCCGGCGACAAAGTAGCGACCGGCGTCGCCACAGGTTCATCGTCGGCGTGGGCTTGGGCCATAGCATCCACCGTGTCTTCTGCCGCCACCGACCATGAAGCGAAACCAACCAGCAGAATCGACAACAATCCAATCTTATCCAAGACCTTCACCCCAGCTTCACCGCAGTACCGCTGATGCTAACCATCAGCATGCCGTTCGTGCCTCCCAGCACCTCGTAGTCGAGGTCGACGCCCACGACGGCGTCTGCGCCCAGTTCGCCGGCGGCTTCTTCCAGTTCCTGCATGGCCACTTCACGC
Organism: uncultured Gammaproteobacteria bacterium; assembly: GCA_947258805.1. The sequence goes on from CAMYJV010000004.1 coordinate 43,749, forward strand.
GCCTTGCGCAATTCCTTTTCATAGGCGCCGGACCGCCCACCGACGATATCGCGCAGGCCGGCGAACATGTCGCGAAACAGGTTGGCACCCATGATCGCTTCGCCGGTCACGATGCCGACGTAGTCGCGAATCACGCGCCCGCTAATTTCCGGCGTTGTGGTGACGATCATGATTGGCGCTAGCGGAAGCGATCCTGCAGCTCGGCCAGGCGCTTGTTGCCCGGACACAGGCGCTTGTAGTCCAGATTCTGCAGCGGGTCGCCGGTTTGCTGGTTGACCTCATGCATCTCCGGCTTGCTTTCGTCGATGTACAGTACGCCGGTCATGATCTCGCCCGCGGCCTGGGATTCCTGCAGCATGGCCAGCGCCGTGGCCCGATTGGTGGGATCGTAATTCTCGTCGGCCTTGCGCAGCACGATGGTGCTGCCGTCGTGGAGCACCACCGGCATGGCCGAGCCCTCTTCGTATTCTGCCAGGATCTCCTCGCTGGGCGGCACGAAGTCGGCATGGATGGCCGGGTGATAGTGGTCGCGCGTGAACTGGTAGCTCTTGGTGGAGCCCTCGTGGTCGTTAAAGGTCACGCAGGGTGAAATCACATCGATCAGCGCAAACCCCCGATGGGCCAGGCCCGCCTTGATCATCGGCACCAGCTGGTCCTTGTCGCCGGAGAAACTGCGCGCCACGAAGCTGCCGCCCTGCGCGATTACCGTCTGGCAAGGGTCTATAGGCGGCTGCACATTCTCCTCGCCCTTCTTGGCGCGGCTGCCCACGTCGGCGGAGGCCGAGAACTGGCCCTTGGTGAGGCCGTACACGCCATTGTTCTCGATCACATAGAGCATATTCACGTTGCGGCGCACCGCGTGCATGAACTGCCCCAGGCCGATAGACAGGGTATCACCGTCACCAGATACGCCAACGTAGTAAAGGTCACCGTTAACCGCATTGGCGCCGGTTGCCACCGACGGCATGCGCCCGTGCACCGAATTAAAACCGTGTGACTGGCGCAGGAAGTACGCGGGCGTCTTCGAAGAGCAACCGATGCCGCTCAGCTTCGCCATCTGGTGCGGCGGAATGCTGAGTTCGAAAGCGGCCTGCACCAGCGCCCCGGTCACCGAATCGTGGCCGCAGCCGGCGCAGAGTGTGGACATGCCACCCTCGTAATCGCGGACCGTAAGCCCCAGCGCATTCCGCGCCAGGCCCCGGTGGATGATCTGGGGTTTGCGGATATAACTCATGCCGCCACCACCTTCTCAAGGTCTTTGTTGATCTGGTCGAGAACGCCGACTGCATCGATGGGCAGGCCGTTGTAGTGCAGGACCGGAATCAACTTGTCTTGCGAGACGCGGGTTTCCATCAGCAGCAGGCTGCGCAGCTGTGCGTCGCGATTCTGCTCCACGACGTATATCCGGTCGTGGGCGTCCAGGAAGCGCTGTACTTCATCAGTGAACGGGAACGCGCGAACGCGCAGGTAATTCATCCCGACGCCCGAGTCTTTCAGCCGGCCGCGGGCCTCGCGCACGGCGCCATCGGAACTGCCGTAGGCAATGATCCCGGTGCGGTATTTCTCGGAGTATTCGACCACAGCTTCGGGTATGTAGGTCTTCGCCGTTTCCCACTTGCGCCGCAACCGATCCACCACTTCCTGGTATTCGTTCGCGTCCTCGGTATAGCTGCCGTACATGTTGTGGCCGGAGCCCCGGGTGAAGTACGCGCCCTTGGGATGTACGCCCGGCAAGGTCCGATACGGGATACCGTCGCCGTCCCGGTCAAAATAGCGGTGAAAGGCCTCAATTTCTTCAAGCTCCTTCGCGTTCAGCACCTTCCCTCGATCCGGCTCGTAATTATCGTCCCACTCAAGGTCTGGACACATCCAGTCGTTCATGCCGATGTCGAGATCCGTCAGCATGATCACCGGTGTCTGCAGTCGTTCGGCCAGGTCAAAAGCCTGCACGGCGAAATAGAAACATTCCTCCGGATTTGCCGGGAACAACAGCACGTGACGCGTGTCGCCGTGGGAAGCGTAGGCGGTGGAAATGACGTCGGCCTGTTGCGTGCGCGTGGGCATGCCGGTGGACGGACCGCAGCGCTGCACGTTAATGAATACCGCCGGAATTTCGGTGAAATAGCCGTAACCCAGGAACTCGCTCATCAGGGAGATGCCGGGGCCGCTGGTGGGGGAAAAGGCCCGCGCCCCGTTCCACCCTGCGCCAAGGACCATGCCCGCCGCAGCCAGTTCGTCTTCGGCCTGGATGATTGCGTAGTCACGCTTGCCGGTCTTCTTGTCGACGCGGTACATCTCGCAGAAGCGCTTGAAAGCATCCATCACGGAAGTGGATGGCGTAATCGGATACCACGCACCGAGAGTCGCGCCGGCATACAGGCAGCCCAGCGCCGCGGCAGTGTTGCCGTCGATCATGATGTGATCGGCAGTCTTGTCAGCCGTCTCGGCATGGAAGGGCAGCGGGCAGTCATAGTGCTCGCGCGCATACTGGTAGCCGAAATCGATGGCCTGCTGGTTTGCTTCGGCGAGGTGCTTCTTAGCCGCGAAGGTCTTCTTCAGCGACTCACGGATCACCTTCAGGTCGAGATCCAGCAACGCCGCCAGTGCGCCGACGTAGGCGACGTTCTTCATCAGTACCCGCGAACGCGCCGTGTCGAAGTGCTCATTGCACATTTTCGCCAGCGGAATGCCGATCACCGTGATGTCTTCCCGGTTCAGCATCTGTCGCCGCGGCCACGTAGAGTCATAGAGCAGAAAGCCACCGGGAGACACCTCGGCGAGATCCTTCGCATAGGTCTCGGCGTTCATGGCCACCATCAGGTCCACACGCCCGGAACGCGCGAGACGCCCTTCGTCGTTGACCCGGATCTCATACCACGTGGGCAGGCCCTGGATGTTGGACGGGAAGTAGTTCTTACCCACCACGGGAATGCCCATGCGGAAGAAGGTCTTCATCAGCAGCGCGTTGGCGCTGGCCGACCCCGTGCCGTTGACATTGGCGATCTTGATGGTGAAGTCGTTGTTTTTTGGTCCGGTGCTCATGCCGGGTCTTTAGTTGTCATGTAGTTGGAGTTAAAGATTTTGCTGGGAAACGACGACCTGAACGATCAGTTGTTGATTTTGCTCGTCGACGCGTTCAGGTACCAAACTTGCGCACTTCCCGCGCGGTCTCGGGCTCCACTTCGTGGGACACGTGGGGGTGCAGCAGGCTAAATTCCTGCATATCCCAAGCCGCGGTCGGGCAGCGCTCGGCACACAGGCCGCAGTGCACGCAGAGGTCTTCATCCTTCACCATTACCCGCTGCGTCTGCGGCAGTTCGGCCGACACATACAGACCTTGCTCGAGGTTCTCCGCCGGCGCGCTGAGGTTCCTGCGCAGCTGTTCTTCGGTGCCGTTTTGCGTGATCGTCAGGCAGTTCACCGGGCAGATGTCGATGCAGGCATCGCACTCGATGCAAAGCTTCTCTACGAACACCGTCTGGATGTCGCAATTCAGGCAGCGCTCCACTTCCTCGGCTGCCTGTTCTGCAGAGAAACCCAGCTCGACCTCGATGTTCAGCTCGCGGAAACGCGTGGCAAGGTCCACGTGCGGCACGAGCCGGCGTTCCGAAGGATCGTAGTCATTGCTGTAGCTCCACTCGTGCATGCCCATTTTCGTGCTGGCAAGGTTCATGCCGTCGGGCAACCGGTCGGCTACATCTTCGCCCTGACAATGCTTGTGAATGGAGATAGCGGCCTGGTGCGCGTGCTCCACGGCCCAGATGATGTTCTCTGGACCAAAGGCCGCGTCGCCGCCGAAGAATACGCCCTTGCGCGTGGATTCATGGGTGGTGCGGTCCACTACCGGCACGTCCCACTTGTCGAACTCCATGCCGAGGTCTCTTTCCACCCACGGGAACGCGTTCTCCTGGCCGATGGCCAGCACCACGTCGTTGGCCGGAAAAAACTGCTCGCCGGCTGTTCGGGTGTCCGTAATGCGACCGCTTGCGTCGACATCGTATTCCATGATGTCAAACAGCATGCCGGCGAGCTTGCCGTTTTCTACTACAAAGGCCTTCGGCTGATGGTTGACCACGATCTCCACGTTCTCTTCTTCGGCGTCCTCCAACTCCCAGTCCGATGCCTTGAAGAAATCGCGCGGCTTGCGCGCCATGACCTTCACATCCTTGGCGCCCAGTCGCAACGACGTGCGGCAGCAGTCCATCGCCGTGTTGCCCACACCGATGATCAGTACCTTCTCACCAATCTTCTCAATGTGGCCAAAGGCGACAGACTCCAGCCAGTTAATGCCGATGTGCACATGGTCCGGGTCGTCGTAGCGGCCCGGAATGTCCAGGTTCTTGCCCTTCGGCGCACCGCTGCCGACAAAGACTGCGTCGTATCCCTCTTCAAGCAGTGCGGCCATGCTCTCGATCGGCGCACTCAGTCGCAGGTCCACGCCCATGTCGAGAATCATGTTGATCTCTTCGTCGAGCACGGGCACCGGCAGGCGGAAAGCCGGGATGTTCGTGCGCATCAGTCCACCGGGCTTGTCCAGCGCCTCGTAGATCACGATGTCGTAGCCCAGCGGAATTAAATCGTTGGCCACAGCCAGCGATGCACAACCGGCACCGACACAGGCCACGCGCTTGCCGTTCTTTTGCGCCGGCGCGGTGGGCAGGAGTTTGCTCACGTCGCTGCGGTTATCTGCCGCCACGCGCTTCAGCCGGCAGATGGCCACGGGTTTGTCTTCCACTCGGACGCGCCGACAGGCCGGTTCGCACGGACGATCGCAAACCCGACCGAGGATCGACGGGAACACGTTCGACTTGCGATTCAGCATGTAGGCATCCGTAAATCGCCCCTGGGCAATCAGGCGGATGTAGCCGGGCACGTCGGTGTGGGCCGGACAGGCCCACTGGCAATCGACGACCTTGTGAAAGTAATCCGGGTTACCGGTATCGGTGGGTTTCATCGGCGCTTGCTGCTGCTCCAGCCCTTGCGGTACAGCGGATGTTGTGTCCACATTCGGGCCTAAGCGTTTGATTATACATACGGCGAACTCCAGTGGAATTATGGAATTCAGGTTGACAGGCGACTGCCGCAACGGCAAAGAATCATGACGAAACCGCTAAGGAACCAGACCATGACGGACGCAGCCCCCGCAAGTTACGCCGCCCTAGCCCTGCAGCTGAAGACCCACTGCGTGAACGCCTGCCCCGACCGGGAGGCCGCCCGGGCGCGCATGGCCGACAACATCGCCAGGGTCCGCCGCGCCGTGGCGGGCAGCAAGGGCTTCATCCGTCAGTACAGCGGCGAAACCGCGCGCCTGGTGGTGCTGCCCGAGTACTTCCTGACCGGCTTCCCGATGGGCGACACGGTGCCCGGCTGGCGAGATAAGGCGGCATTGGACATAAAAGGCCCGGAGTACGACGCGCTGGGCGCCATCGCCGCCGACTTCGACGTCTACCTGGCCGGCAACGCCTACGAGACAGACCCAAACTTCCCGGAGCTGTATTTCCAGTGCTGCTTTGTCATCGGCCCGGGCGGCGACGTGGTGCTGCGCTACCGCCGGATGATCTCGCTGAGCGGGCCCACGCCTTACGACGTCTGGGACCGGTACCTGGAGATCTACGGGCTCGACGGCGTATTCCCGGTGGCCGACACCCCGATAGGCCGCATCGCAGCCATCGCGTCAGAGGAGATCCTGTACCCGGAAATCGCCCGCTGCCACGCAATGCGCGGTGCAGAAGTGTTCGTCCACTCCACCAGCGAGGCCGGCATGCCGCAGGACTCCATCAAGGAAATCGCGCGCCGCGCCCGGGCCCTGGAGAACCTCGCCTATGTGGTCTCGGCCAATTCCGCCGCGCTGCTGGACAACGCGGTGCCGGCGGAGTCCACCACCGGCATGAGCAAGGTGGTGGACTTTCATGGCCACGTGATGGCGGAAGCGATGCCGGGCGGCGAGTCGATGGTGGCGAATGCGACGATCGACCTGGCTGCATTGCGGGAAGCGCGGCGGCGGACAGGTCTGATCAACATGCTGTCGAGGCAGCCGTTTCAGGCTTATGCAGAAAGCTATGCGAAGGCGGAGTTTCGGGGGGCTAATTCGTTGCTGGAAGATGGCGCGGTGCGGGTGCCGGAGAGGGAGGCGTTTGTGGAGGGGCAGAGGGCGGATATTGAGAGGTTGGCTAAGGCTGGGCTTATCTAGGTTTTTTGGCGCTTGAAGAAAGGGGTGATCCGGCGGCGTGCGGAGCCGGGTTGGGGATGTCTTCCTTCCCTCCGGTTTTGTAGTCGGTCAGGAAGACATCCCCAACCCGGCTTTTTCGATTCGTGGCGGTTTTTTTCGCGGGCAGAGTGGGACATCTAACGAAGGTGGCTAGACCTGCGCCGCCTTGCCACCGATCGTCAACGGCCTCGTTTGGCTCTTAGCGTCTCGCCAGGAATCGCGGCTGGCCGCTCCCACTAAGAGTTAAGTTTGTAGCGGGAATGGGCGCCGGCTTAGCGCGCTGCGTTGCAGTTCAGGCGTTGGCCGGGGATGGCGCCGGTTAGCTGGCCGTCTTGCCAGGCCAGCTGGCCGTTGACGAGGGTGGCGGCGATGGTGGAGCGGAAGTTCACGCCATCGAAGGGGGTCCAGCCGCACTTGTACAGGGCGGTCGCGTCGGTTGCCAGGGTGGGCTGGTCGAGGTCCAGCAGGACCAGGTCGGCCCAGTAGCCCTCGCGGAGGAAGCCGCGGTCGGTGATGCCGAACAGTTCGGCCGGGGCGTGGCTGGCTTTGCGGACAATCAGTTCCAGCGGCAGCACGCCGTCGTGGTAATGCTCCAGCAGGCTCAGCAGCGCGTGCTGAACCAGCGGCAGGCCGGCCGGTGATTTGAAGTAGCTGCGGGCCTTTTCTTCCGCAAGGTGCGGCGCGTGGTCCGTGGCGACCACGTCGATGCGATCGTCCAGCAGCGCGGCCACCAGGGACTGCCGGTCGGCGGCGGTCTTTACCGCCGGGTTGCACTTGATGAGTGCACCGAGCCGCTCGTAATCGTCGGCAGAAAAATACAGATGATGGACGCAAACCTCGGCGGTGATGCGCTTGTTCTCCAGCGGCCCCGAGCGGAAGAGTTCCATTTCCCGGGCCGTGGTCAGGTGCAGCACGTGCAGGCGTGCGTCGTGACGCCGGGCCAGATCCACGGCCAGCGACGACGAACGGAAACAGGCTTCCTCGGAACGAATCAGCGGGTGCTCGCTCATCGGTACGTCATCGCCGTACTTGTTGCGGGCTGCGTCTTCGTTCGCCTGGATCATCGGCGTGTCTTCACAGTGCGTCGCAATCAACAGTGGCGCGTCGGCGAACAGATGCTCGAGTACCTCCGCGTCGTTCACCAGCATGTTGCCGGTAGATGCGCCCATGAACACCTTGATGCCGCAGGCCTCCGCAGGCGTCACCGCGCGCAGCTCGTCGAGATTGTCGTTTGTGGCGCCCAGGTAGAAAGCGAAATTGGCGCGTGCGCGCCCGGCCGCACGCTCGTACTTATCAGCCACCGCGGCACGGTTGGTCGTGGGCGGCTTCACGTTGGGCATTTCCATGAAGCTGGTGATGCCGCCGGCCACGGCCGCGGCCGATTCCGTCGCCATGTCGCCCTTCTGGGTCAGGCCGGGCTCCCGGAAATGCACCTGGTCGTCGATGAAACCGGGCACCAGGTGCCTGCCGGCAGCGTCCAGCACGGCTTCTCCACCGGCAGCGCTGAGGGACGGGGCGATGGCGGCAATCCGCCCGTTGCGCACGCGCAGGTCGCCTTCGGTGACCTGGCCCTCGTTGACGAGCCGGGCGTTGGTGATCAGCAGGGAATCTTCGGCCACAGGTGGGATCCAAGCAAGTGAGGTAGAACGAAATCAGTTTCAGGGGCCAGTATACTCAACCGCCCCCGATACCCCGCCCCAATCGAGGTTATTGATGTTGCGCAGTTTTTCTTTTCCTAGCCGCTGGCTTGCCGGCCTGTTACTGGCCTGCAGCCTGTCGCCGGCGGCGGCCGACGTGGATATTCCGTACCAGATGAAAGTGCTGGACAACGGGCTGACCGTGATCGTGCACGAAGACCGCAAGGCGCCGGTAGTCGCAGTCAACATCTGGTACCACGTGGGCTCAAAGAACGAGCCGGCCGGCAAGACCGGGTTTGCGCACCTGTTCGAGCACCTGATGTTCCAGGGTACGGAAAACTTCGACGAGGAGTACCTGTCTTACCTGCAGGAAATCGGCGCCACTGACCTGAATGCAACTACCTGGTTCGACCGCACCAATTATTTCCAGACGGTGCCGAAAAATGCGCTGGACACCGTGCTGTGGCTCGAGTCCGATCGCATGGGGCACTTTGCCGGCGCCATCACGCAGGCGAAGCTCGACGAACAGCGCGGCGTGGTGCAGAACGAAAAACGGCAGGGCGAAAACCAGCCCTACGGCAAGGTATTCGAGCAACTGCTGCCGCAGGTATTCACCGACGGACACCCGTATTCCTGGGAGACCATCGGCTCCATGGCAGATCTTGAGGCCGCCAGCCTCGACGACGTGCGCGACTGGTTCAAGGCCTGGTACGGACCGAACAATGCGGTGCTGGTGGTCGCGGGTGACGTCGATGCTGCCGACGCCTTCGCGCGCGTGGAAAAGTTCTTCGGCGATATTCCGCCGGGTCCACCGCTCACGCGACCCAGCAAGTGGATTCCGCGGCACGCAGCCGAGCGGCGCATGGAAATGACCGACCGGGTGCCCCAGCCGCGCGTGTATATGGCCTGGAGCGGACCGGAGTGGGGCTCGCGCGACGCACACCTGCTGGTGCTGGCCGCAGACATCATTGGCGGCGGCAAGAACTCGCGGCTGTTCGAACGACTGGTATATCAAGATCAGATCGCCACCGACGCCGCGCTGGCGCCGCTGCCGCTGGAAATCTCCGGCATCACCTACCTGGTGGCCTCCGCGCAGCCGGGCACGGACCTGGCGGCGGTTGAAGTGGCGGCGAGGGAAGAGCTGGCCCGTTTCATTGCCGAGGGCCCCAGCGAGCGCGAACTCGAGCGCGCGCGTACGCAGTACCGGGCGAGTTTTTTGCGCGGTTTAGAAAGAATCGGCGGCTTCGGCGGCAAGTCTGGCGTCCTGGCTCAGAGCACCGTTTACGGCGGCAGCCCGGGAGCCTGGAAGCAGGAACTTGCCGATGTCGAAGGCGCCACTACGGAAGATCTGCAGCAGGTCGCAAAGCGCTGGCTGGGACCAGGGGCCTTCGTGCTGTCGGTGCAACCCGAGGGACAACTCCAGGCCGATGCCGGTGGCGCCGACCGCAGCGAAGGACCGCCGGCGCCCGGGGCTTTCCCCGACGTGCGCTTCCCGGCGTTCACCCGCCGCACGCTGGATAACGGGCTGGAGGTCATCCTGTCGCCGCGACAGAATCAGCCGCTGGTGGAAATGTCCCTGCAGATCGATGCCGGTTATGCCGCCGACCAGTTCGCGCGGCCGGGCACCTCCGCGATGACCATGGCCATGCTCGACGAAGGCACCGGGAAACGGTCGGCCCTGGAGATAGCGGAGGCCCTTGCACTGCAGGGAGCGTCCCTGAGCGCGAACTCGGGGCTCGATACCTCCACCGTGCAACTGTCTGCGCTGGCCGAGAACCTCAATCCTTCACTCGAAATCTACGCCGAGGTGATCCTGGACCCGGTGTTTCCACAGGCCGAACTGGAACGTCTGCGCAAGAACACGATCGCGCGCATCCAGCAGGAAAAAACCCGGCCGAACTCCATGGCGCTGCGCGTGCTGCCCCGACTGTTGTACGGCGAGGGTCATCCCTACGCACAGCCGCTGACGGGCTCCGGCACCGAGGCCGCTGTTACTGAGCTGACCCGCGCCGATCTCGAGAGTTTTCACAGCACCTGGTTCAAATCGAATCACGCCACGCTCATCGTGGTGGGAAATTTCGACCCGGACCAGCTGATGAAGCAGCTCGACAAACTTTTCGGCCGCTGGAAAGCCGGCGATACGCCGGACAAACAGCTCGCCGGTGCGCAGGGCGGCAATGGCAAGACGCTGTACGTCGTCGACAAGCCCGGCGCGGATCAATCGGTTATTTTCGTCGGCCAGCTGATTCCGCCCAGGGCGAATCCCGACGAGATTGCGATCCGGGCGGTCAACGATATCCTTGGCGGCAAGTCCACCGCGCGCATCAACATGAACCTGCGCGAAGACAAGGGCTGGTCTTACGGGGCGTACAGCACGATTCTGAATGCGCGCGGTCAGCGACCGCTGCTGGCCTACGCACCGGTGCAGACGGACAAGACCCGCGAGTCGGTGATCGAATTGCAGCGCGAGCTCGCTGCAATACGCGGCGACGAACCGCCCACGGCCGAAGAACTGCAGGTTGTCGTCGACAGCAACACCTTGTCGCTGCCCGGGCGCTGGGAGACCTCCAGGGCGGTACTGGGCTCCATCGGCGAAGTCGTGCGTTTTGGTCTGCCGGATGATTACTGGTCGAGCTACGCTGCCAACGTGCGGGCGCTGCAGCTCGCCGAGGTCGATCGCATCGCGCAAACACTTATCAGTCCCAGCGAACTGGCCTGGGTCGTTGTGGGCGACCGCGCGCGAATCGAGGCAGACCTTCAGGACCTGGGCTTCGACGAAATAAGCGAAGTCGACGCAGATGGTCTGCCCGTTGTGGGTCAACTTGCCGGCGACTGACCTCAAGGCCCCGGGTCAGCCCCGCCAGGGCCGCTTTTACGGCTGGTACGTCGCGGCGACTTCCGTCGCGATCTATTTCTTCACGAACGGCATGACGCTGTTCGTGCCCCAGAATCTCTTCCCGCGGTTCATCGAGACCTTCGATGTCACCGCCGCGCAGGTCAGCCTCACCACCGCCACGTCACTGGGCCTGGCCGCACTGATGGCACCCTTCATCGGCGCAATTGTCGACCGTGCCGGCGTGCTGCGGGTGATTCGTACCGGGCTTGCGGTCATGGCCGTGTGCTTTTGCCTGTATCCCTTCGCCCGCAGCATTACCGAGCTCTATATTCTGCACGCGTTCCTCGCGCTGGGCCTCGCATTGTCCGGGCTGCTGGTGAACGTGGTGCTGCTGTCGAACTGGTTCAGCGCCCGGCGCGGTTTCGTGATCGGCATGCTCGCGGCCGGCTCCAGCCTGGCCGGCGCGCTGCTGCCGGTGGCGATTTCGCCGCTGGTGAATTCGCCGGACTACGGCTGGCGTTGGGGCGTCGGCCTGCTCGCCGTCGGTTTCATCCTGTTTGCGGTTGTGCCCGGTTACACGGTGCTGCGGGAACAGCCGAGCCTGCTGGGACTCTACCCGGACGGCGCGGCGAAGCCGCCCCCCGCTGCACAGGCTGCAACCAGCGGCGTCGACCTGCCCACGGCGCTGCGCTCCGGACCCTTCTGGTGCCTGGCTTTTGGCTCAGCCGCGCTGTGGTACGCAATTCAGGCCATGAACAGCCAGGTGACCATCTACTTCGAGCAGGAGGGCGGACTCACGCCGGGGCGCGCCACACTGCTGTATTCCGTGATCTTCTGGTGCAGCTTCGCCGGGAAGTTCCTGTTCGGGGCCCTCAGCGACCGAATCCCGAAACGCCGGGTCATGCTGGTCACCAGCCTCATCTTGCTGGCCGGCTGCCTGCTGCTGTTCGAAGGCGGGCCCGAGGGGCTGCAGCTGACGGCCGATCTGCCGCGGCTGGTGAGCTTCGCCGTGGTCTTCGGGCTGGGCTTTGGCGGCAGTTTCACGATGATCCAGCTCGTGGCCGTTGAAACCTTCGGGCAAAGGTCACTGGGCAAGATTCTCGGCTGCATCACCCTGGTGGATGCCTTGGGCGCGACGCTGGGAACCATTCTCACCGGGCAACTGAAGACCGCCACCGGCGGCTATCTGCTGCCCTTTGGCGTGATTACCGCCGTGGCTTTCTTCGCCGTGGTTAACGTATTGCTGATTCGGCCGCTGCCCAGCCGGAAGTGACTTTCTCGATACGCCTTGCGCGGGTCATCAAGCTGTGGAAAATACGCGCCTCGCAGAGCCCGGGCGTAGTCTCGTCCGCGGCAGTCACAGCGAGGACATCCGATGATCAAAGCCGAGGGTCTGACCAAGCAGTACGGCGCGCTGACGGCCGTGGATCAGATTTCCTTCAAAGTGGAACCCGGCGAAGTGCTCGGCTTCCTTGGGCCGAACGGCGCGGGCAAGTCCACAACCATGCGCATGTTCGCGGGCTTTGTGCCACCGACGGCCGGTTCTGCGGAAATTTGCGGTCACTCGGTGATCACCGACGCGCTGGCGGCCAAGGCAAAGCTGGGCTACCTGCCGGAAGGCGCCCCGGCCTACGGCGAGATGCGGCCGCGGGAATTCCTGGAATTTGTCGCCGCCATACGCGGCTTCAGCGGGGACGAACAGCGCAAGCGCGTGGGCGAAGCCCTGGAGCGGCTGAATCTCACCGCGGTGCAGAACCAGACTATCGAAACCCTGTCGAAGGGCTTCAAGCGGCGCGTTGGCCTAGCCCAGGCCATCCTGCACGACCCGCCGGTGCTGATTCTCGACGAACCAACAGACGGGCTGGATCCGAACCAGAAACACGAGGTGCGCCAGCTGATCGCCGACATGTCGGCCAGCAAGATCATCGTGATCTCCACCCACATCCTCGAAGAAGTGGATGCCGTGTGTAACCGCGCCATCATTATTGCCAATGGGCGCATACTGGCAGACGAAACACCGGAAACGCTGATCTACCGCTCGCGCTACCACAATGCCGTCACGCTGCGGCTGTCACGCGACGGCGACCTGGAAGCCGTGGCCGCCGACATTCGCACCGTGCCGGGTGTCGACCACGTGGAGATTACCGCCGACGGGCGGTCACTGACGGCCTTCCCCGATGACAACGCGATGATCCTGACCAGTATCGGCGACCTGGCTGGTGCAAAGAACTGGCCGCTGGAACAGCTGCAGCTGGAGTCCGGCCGTCTCGACGAAGTGTTTCGCACCATCACCTGCGCGGAGGCCGCCTGATGAGCGCCATCGGCACCATCGCGTCACGCGAATTGCGCGCCTACTTCGCCACGCCGGTGGCCTTTGTGTTTATCGTGATTTTCCTGGCGCTCAGCGGCTGGTTCACTTTCTATCTCGGTGGCTTCTACGAGCGGGGCCAGGCCGACCTGCAGCCGTTCTTCACTTTCCACCCGTGGTTGTACCTGTTCCTGGTACCGGCGATTTCCATGCGCCTGTGGGCCGAGGAACGCAAGTCCGGCAGCATCGAAATGCTGATGACCCTGCCCGTATCCATCTGGGACGCGGTGCTCGGCAAATTCCTGGCGGCCTGGGCCTTCACGGCCGTGGCGCTGGCCCTCACGTTTCCGATCTGGATTACGGTGAACTACCTCGGCGACCCGGACAACGGCGTCATTGTGACGGCCTATCTCGGCAGCCTGCTGATGGCCGGCGCGTTTCTCGCCATCGGCTCGTGCATTTCAGCGGCGAACCGCAACCAGGTGGTGGCATTCATCATCACGGTGGTGATTTGCTTTTTATTCCTGCTGAGTGGTTTCCCGCTGGTGCTCGACTTCTTCGCCGGTGCGCCACAAACCATCGTCGACACCATTGCGGGCCTGAGCTTCCTGACGCATTTCAACGCACTGAGCAAGGGCGTGATCGACCTGCGTGACGTGGTGTATTTCCTGCTGGTGATCACCGCGTGGCTGTATGCCACCAGCATCGTGCTGGAAATGAAAAAGGCTGACTGACATGAGCGCACGCGAAACCAGGGGCCGTTTCGGGCTGCTGATCCTGACCGCACTGTTCATCGTGGCCGTGGTGGCTGCCAACGCCGCGCTGCGCGGCATACGCCTCGACCTGACAGAGAATCGCCTCTACACGCTGTCCGAGGGCACCTACGCGATCCTCGAAGACATCCCGGAGACCGTGAACCTGTACTTCTTTTTCTCGGACAGGGCCACGGCAGACATCCCGCAGCTGCGCACCTACGCCAGCCGCGTGCGCGAGATGCTCGAAGAATTCGAACAAAACGCCGACGGGCGCGTGAATATCCGCTTCATCGACCCGCTGCCATTCTCGGAAGAAGAAGACCGCGCGTCAGAATTCGGCCTGCAGAGCGTGGAGCTGGCGATGGGCTCAGACCCGGTCTTCATGGGCATCGCCGGCACCAACAGCATCGGCGACGAAGAAATCATTGCCTTCCTTGATCCTACGAATGAAGCCTTCCTGGAATACGAACTCGCCAAGCTCGTGCAGACATTGTCCGTAGTCAGCAAGCCGGTAATCGGCCTGCTGACGCCGTTGCAGATGACGGCCGGCTTCGACCAGGCCACGCAGCAGCTGCGCCAGCCCTGGGTCATTATTCAGCAGGTGCAGCAGTTGTTCGAGCTGCGCACGCTGCCGGCGGGCACGGACAGCATCGATGCAGACATCGACGTGCTGATGATCGTGCACCCGAAAGACCTGGGTGACAGCACGCTGTATGCCATCGACCAGTTCATTATGCGCGGCGGCCGCGCGTTGCTGTTCGTCGACCCCTACGCCCAGGCCGACTCGCAGCCGCCGCCGGTACCAGGAATGAGCCAGCCGGGTGGCGGCGCATCCGACCTGAATCGACTGCTGGCACCGTGGGGCGTGTCGATTCCACCGGGCCTGGTCGTGGGTGACGACCGTTACGCGCTGACGGTTACCGGCCTGGGCAACCGTCCGGTACGCTACCTGCCCCTGCTCGGTATCGATCAGAACGGTATCGATCCCGATGACGTGGTCACGGCCGGGATACGCAACCTGAACCTGGGCTTTCCCGGCTACATTGAGATCAGCGACGACGCGAGCGTTACCGTAACGCCACTGATCGAATCCAGCGACCTGGCCGGCACGCTGCAGGCCGAAGAACTGGCGTTCGTGCAGGACCCGGAGATTCTGCGGACAAATTTCCAGCCCACCGGCGAACCTTACCTGCTCGCCGCACGGCTGCAGGGCGAGGCCCCGAGCGCTTTCCCCGACGGCCCGCCGCCGCTGCCGGAGAGCGGCACGACGGTGGATACCGGTACTCATCTCGCGCAGTCGGACGGTCCTATCAACGTGGTGCTGGTGGCCGATACGGACCTGTTGACGGACCGGCTGTGGGTACAGGTGCGTAACTTCCTTGGCCAGCCGCTGACCACGGCCTTTGCCGGCAACGGTGATTTCACGGTCAACGCGCTGGACAACCTGACCGGCAGCAACGACCTGATCAGCATTCGCGGCCGCGCCACCTATACCCGACCTTTTACGCCGGTGCAGGACCTGCACCGCGACGCCGAAGCGCGGCTCCGGATTACCGAGCAGCAGCTGACCCAGGAACTGAGCACGCTGGAAGCAAAGCTCTCCGAACTGCAGGCCGAGCGCCAGGACGGCGGCAACCTGTTGCTGAGCCCGGAACAGCAACAGGAGATCGACCGTTTCCAGGACGAACGGCTGCGCATTCGCAAAGATCTGCGCCAGGTGCAGCGCGACCTGGACCAGAGCATCGAAGACCTCGGCATGCAGCTGAAGGTCATCAACATCTTCCTCGTGCCCGCCCTGATCGCGCTGCTCGGCCTGGCCCTGCTGGTGCTGCGCCGCCAGCGGCGCGCTTGAGGAGGTATCCGGAATGAACCAGCGCAACCTGCTGATCCTGTTTGTGGCCCTCGGCCTGGTGGCCCTCACCGCTTGGCTGCTCAGCCAGGAGGACCCGGCCAGCCTGGGCGAAGGCGACCCGTTGATGCCCGGATTGGCGACAGCACTGAACAGTGTCACCAGCGTGACGGTGCGGCGTGCCGGCAACGACACCGTGGCGAGCTTGCGCAGGACCGAGGGCGGTTGGGTCGTGACCGACCGTGACGACTACCCCGCCGATTTTGCGCGCGTTCGCCAGAACCTGCTGGGCTTGGCCGAGGCGCAGATTTTCGAGTCCAAGACCGCCAACGCGGAGTTCTACGATCGCCTCGGCGTGCGTGACATCGCCGACGCCGAGGCAACGGGCACGGAACTGGACATCCAGGCACCTGACTACAGCGCCCGGATCATAGTTGGCCGCGCCGACGAGGGCGGCGGCAGCCTGGCCTATGTGCGCCGGGCGGGCGAGGCGCAGAGTTATCTCGTGACAGCCAGCTTGAACCCCGGCACCAGCGCGGGAGACTGGCTCGACAAAAAGATTATCGACCTGCCGTCCACGCGGGTGAGATCAGTACAGATTCGCCATCCCGATGGCGAGATTCTCGCCATTGCGAAGCCGCGCAGCGAATCTACGAATTACACCGTGGCCGACGTGCCGGACGGCCGCAGTCTGACCTACGACGGTGTCGCCAATGCCATCGGCGCCGCGCTGGCCGGGCTGAATCTCGACGACGTGGAACCCGCCGAGGGCTTTGACACCGGCGGCAACGAACCCACCGTCGCCAGCTACGAGACTTTCGACGGCCTGATTGTGGAAGTCCGCACATGGCAGCTCGAGGACCGCAGCGTGCACGCGTTCTCGGCCACCGCAACAGTGCCGGGCCCGGAGGCCAATGCGGCGAAGGACGACGCTGAGTCAGACCAGGGCGATGACGAGGCCACTGATGCCGACGGCCCGACCGATGCCGAAGCGCTGGCCCGGGTCAAAGAACAGGCAGATGCCATCAATTCCCGCTTCAACGCCTGGGTCTACGTGTTGCCAAGCTTCAAGGCCGAACAGTTCACGCGCCGCATGGACGACCTGCTGGCGGCCGCCGAGTAGCTACTAGCGCCGGGCCGCCTACCCCCGTGGCGACCCAAAGACGCGCATCACGAACTCCGTCAGCGGCCCGCAGAGGGTATCCTGTGCTGATTCGAAGCTGAACTGAAGAGAGCTGCCGAATGGGCGGTACCGACGACATCATCCGGCTCGATTACGACCGCAACCTGGCGGAGCTGTTGATCGGGCGGCTGGAGCGGACACCGCACGACGTGGCCTATAGCCAGTACGAGCGCGCGACCCGTGACTGGGTCCCACTGACCTGGCACCAGTTCGCGGACCGGGTCAGCTGCTGGCAACACGCGCTGAGCGCGGACGGACTGCAGGCGGGCGACCGCGTGGCCCTGATGCTGCAGAACTGCATCGACTGGGCGGCTTTCGACCTCGCGGCACAGGGCCTCGGCCTCGTCGTGGTGCCGTTGTACGTCAATGACCGGCCCGACAACATGGGCCTGATCCTTGCGGACTGCGGCGCCCGCTTCCTGCTGGTTGGCAACGATGGACAGTGGCAGTCGCTGGCACCGGTGGAATCGGCACTGTCCCGGCTGCACCGGGTGGTCAGCCTGGAGCCGGCTGCGGCGTTGCCCGGCGGACTGCAGCCCATCGCGGCCGACAACTGGCTGCCAGACTCGGGAAGTGATGTGCGGGTGGAAGCGCCGGGCGGCAATGAGCTCGCATCCATCGTATACACGTCCGGCACCACGGGGCGACCCAAGGGCGTGATGCTGAGCCACCGCAATATCCTGGCCAACGTGCTCGGGGTGCTGGAAAGGGTACAGGCCTACCCGCACGACGTGTTCCTGTCTTTCCTGCCGCTGTCGCACATGCTCGAGCGAACGGGCGGTATGTACTTGCCGATTGCATCCGGCGCCACCGTCGCGTACGCGCGCTCCGCGCAATTCCTGGCCAAGGACTTCGAACGGGTCAAACCGACCGTGATCATCAGCGTGCCCAGAGTCTTCGAGCGCATCTACGCCAAGGTGCAGGAACAGGTCGCCAAGGAGTCGCTACTGAAACGAGCGATATTCTCCCTGGCAATAAAGACCGGCTGGGACCGCTTTCTGTACCAGCAGGGGCGCGGCCGGTGGAAACTCTCGCTGGCCTTCTGGAAACAACTGGACAAAGCGGTGGGCCCGAAGGTACGCAAGGCCTTCGGCGGCAACCTGCGTTGTGCGGTGGCCGGCGGCGCGGCGATCGCGCCGGAGGTCACGAAGTTCTTCATCGGCGCGGGTATTCCAATTCTGCAGGGTTACGGCTCCACTGAAACCTCGCCGGTGGTGGCGGTCAATTCTTTCGAATCGAATATCCCGGAGAGCGTGGGCCAGCCGTTGTCGGACGTCGAAGTGAAGGTGGGCGACAAGGATGAGCTGCTGACACGCGGACCCAGCGTGATGATGGGCTACTGGAACAACCCGGAGGCGACTGCCCAGAGCATCGATAGCGAGGGCTGGTTCCACACCGGCGACTGTGCCCGCATCGACCACGGCCACGTTTTCATCACCGGGCGCATCAAGGAAATCATCGTGCTGGCCAACGGCGAGAAGGTGCCGCCCGGCGATATGGAAATGGCCATCTGCATGGACGAGCTGTTCGACCAGGCGCTGGTAATCGGCGAGGGCCGGGCCAACCTCTGCGCCCTGGTCGTGCTGAGGCCGGAAGAATACGAGAAGCTGGCCCGGGTTGAACGGCTGGCGGAGCTCAGCAGTGAAAAGGACGGCGCGCGCCTGAAAAAGATCCTCCTCGGGCGCGTTGCGGCCAGGCTGAAGAATTTCCCCGGCTACGCGAGGATCGCGCGGCTGGCCGTGATTGAGGAGCCCTGGAGCATCGAATCCGGCCTGTTGACGCCGACGCTGAAACCCAGGCGGGAAAAGATTCTCGAGGCTTGCAGCGTTCAGGTCAGCGAGCTCTACGGAGAGAGCCGAGCCTGAACCAGCAGGGCCCCGTGCTCCCGTGGGCCCCCGGCACACCCCAGATCCGCCAGCAGCAGACCGGCGAACTCAAGGCCGCCCCTCAAGGAGAATGACATGAGTGCAATCGACGACTTCCTGACCAACAACCAGAACTACGCCGAAACCTTCGACAAGGGCTCGCTGCCCATGCCGCCGGCGAAACAGATCGCGGCGGTGGTTTGCATGGACGCGCGGCTCGAAACCGGTGCGCTGCTTGGCCTTCAGGAAGGCGACGCCCACGTGATCCGCAATGCCGGAGGCGTCGTCACCGACGACGTGATCCGCTCCCTGACGATTTCCCAACGCCTGCTGGGCACCCGCGAGATCATGCTGATCCACCACACGGACTGCGGCATGCTGACCTTCACGGACGACGAGCTCAAGCAGCAGATTGCCGACGAAACCGGCATCAAACCTGCCTTTGCGATGGAGGCCTTTAGCGACCTGGATACGGACGTGCGCCAATCAGTCGCCCGCATCAAGGCAAGCCCATATATCCCGCACAAAGACCAGGTTCGCGGCTTCGTGTACGAAGTGGAGTCCGGACGGCTGCGCGAAGTCAGCTAAGCGCAACTTTCACTGCATTCGGCCGGCGCGCGATCGGCCCGTGCCGCACACCCTCGCCGCGGGGGTGTATGCTGGCGGTCAGATCTCGCAGCTCAGTTATCCTGATCCACCGGAAATGGCGATTTCTGACCACTACCAGCTCGGCCTGCCCGCCTGGGGTTTCCCCGGCTGGCGAGACCGATATTTTACCGCGAAGCCGTCGCAACTGGCCGGCTATGCGCACGTGTTCAACACGGTGGAGGGCAACACCAGCTTCTACCGTGTGCCTGACCGGGGCCAGGTGTCGCGATGGCACGCCGATGTTGCCGGCACGGATTTTCAGTTCTGCTTCAAACTGCCGCGCGAAGTCACTCACGATCGCCGACCCGATGCCGATGTCCTCGGCGCCTTTCTGCGTGCGGTCGAGCCCCTGGGCGATAACCTCGGACCCCTGCTGGTGCAGTTTCCGGCCACCGTGGGACCCGCCCAATTGCCCCAGGTTCGCGAACTGTTATCCCACCTGCCGGCCGCGTTTCGATTCGCCCTGGAAGTCCGCCACCCGGCCTTTTTCGAGCAACCGGAGCTGCTGGAGGACCTGCTGGACGAGCACAATGCCGGCCGTGTGGTGATGGACACGCGGCCGCTCTACCTGGGCGACCGCAGCCACCCGGAAGTGCTGGCAGCCCTGCACACGAAGCCGGATCTGCCCGTGCTGACCGAGGTGTACAACGGCTTGGCCTTCGTCCGGCTGATCCTGCACCCGGATGTCTCCGCCAATGACGAATACCTGGATGAATGGGCAACCCGAAGCGCTGCCTGGCTCGATGCCGGCCACGACGTCTTCATGATGATTCATTGCCCGAACAACCTGCACTGCCCTGAACTCGCCGAGGAGTTTCACCGCACTTTGCAGGCGCAACCGGGCATGGCAGAACTCCCTCCACTCTCGCCGTGGCCCGTGCCGCAGCAGGCCCAGCTGCTGTGAGCTGAGTGGTCCCCGCGGACTGAGCGCCGGGCCTGAATTCATCCGCTGTCGCCAAGTTTGCGAGGCGTCGGCCCGACGCTTTGACCGGTCAATTCCTGAATCTGGCGATCGTGCACGCGCCCGAGTAGCGCCAGGGCCGCAGCGGCGCCAACCAGGGCGTAAGCCATGTCGGACTGCGTGTCCCAGACATAACCCTGGGTTCCCAGGAAAGCCTCGGCTGCGGTATCAGATACGACGGCTACCGCCCACTCGATGAGTTCGTATAAAGCGCTGAAGGCAAGACAAAAGCAGACGACAAAAAAGTCACGCCAGGGCACCGACGCCACCACTGCTTTCCTGATCAGTATTTCCCGCGCGACGAGGGCCGGAACGAAACCCTGCAGGAAATGGCCGAGCTTGTCGAAGTTGTTTCTCTCGAAACCCAGCGTTGGATTGGAGGGTTCAAACCAAGGCACTTCCGCATAGGTATAGTGCCCGCCCACCATCAAGACGATGCAGTGGACAAGAATCAGCGCATAAATTATTGGCGTCAGCGGAAACCTGCGGTAAGTCACCGCCAGGACGATAAAGGCAATGACTGCGGGCGAAACCTCCAGGGCCCACGTCAGGTAATCCTTCGGATTTACGCCGGACCACACCAGGGTAATAAGAAAAAGCGTGATCCAGGCGACCTTCAATTCCCAGACCTGACCGAAACAATACCACCCATCCCGTTGTGGGCGGATCCATTTGTCACAGGCATTCTGCGTCGACCCGGCACATCCATGACCGTGTGCCCTGGATCTCCAGCGTTTAATCGGCCGGCCTGTTTGATCCCACGTACCTCACTGATGCTGAGACTTTCTGGCTTCCTTCTTGGACTTCTTCGCCGCCTTCCGTTCTTTTGGAGTCATCGCGGGCGGCTTCTTGCCTTCCCTGCTTGTCCTGTGTTCTTTGGACATGTCCTTCGCTCCTGATAGCTAATCATTCATACCCATTATGCAGCGGATTCCTAAGCAACCGCATTGTTTCTTCTGCGCACCTTCAATCCGGGGCTGATCCTGATTGAGCCAAAATACCTGTCATAGGCGGGTGGACCCGCATGTCTCCGGTCCGTGCCGGATATCTCCGGCTGGATTACACTGGGCACCGTTCAGCTTACCCATCGCTCCGAAATACCTTCATCGCGCGAATGACCCAGCCATCACACCAACTGGCCAGATTCACCTGTCCCGGCTGCAAGGCGCTGGCGGACCAGGCCTGGTTCAACTGTTATGCGGACCAAATCAGCAACGCGGTGGGCGTACCGCTGCGTATCCAGGGCGAGGACCTTGAGCGCCTCAGTCAGAACCCGCAGTTCCCACCCGCAGTGCGAGAGCAAAAGGTGGCGTACTGGAACAGAGTGAACAACGGCGAAGTCTTCCTCGATCGCTGGGCGCCTATCCAGTCGGACCTGTTTGTTGCGGGCATGGAGCTCAGCGTCTGCCACGCCTGCATGCAAGTGGCGATATGGCTGGGGGGCGAAATGATCTATCCCGCTGCGGAAACGGCATAGCCATGCGAGGGGCCGCATTTCGTGGACCCCGGTGTACAGCTCGGTCGGGTAACTGGGCCGGCACGCGGCGCAGGCGGCGGCCAATGACGAAAAGTGGTCGCTGAAGCCCTGATCTGTCACGGATCCCGAATACCGCCGCGGCGTCTCGATGCAATTATCAGAATACCGTGTTTCTCGGCGGTGAGTGTGCGGCCTGCAGGTACCGGTCGTTCGCCGGATCTGCAGAAATATAGCCACCGCCGCGCGCCAGGCCCAGGATGAACGGGTGATGGCGGGCCGGTGGCGTCGCATCTGTCGACCACCACGGCGGCAGCCGCATGAAGATGGCCGCCGCCAGCAGTGCAATCGTCTGCAGGCCGATCAGGATCCACACGTTGCCGAAGATTGTCAGGTACAGCGTGCACAGCGAGGTCTGCGGGACGTGCAGCAGCAAAGTCTTCAGCACGATGGAAAAGGGCGTGTCGTGTTCCGGCGCAACATACAGGTCCCAGTAGAAGTCATGGAACCACCAGTGCCAGCTGCCGGCGATGAACCAGGTGGCGATCCAGACCTGCCAGTCCGGCCACTCCGGGCCGATGGTTTGGCAGACATGCCAGACCGTCAGGATGACCTGGGCGGCACTCGCACCCCAGACCAGGCCGAAGGGAAGCTGCGTCGCCAGGTGCAGGCGCCGCTCGAAGCGCAGCGTATAGCGTCCCCAGACTCCCCAGTACGCGATGAAGATCAGCAGAGTGATACCAACGGTCGCCGCGATCCACGCCGGGTCGCCCAACTGTGCCGGCGTGGCGAACGGGCTTTGCAGGATCATGGCCTGCGTACCCGTGACCCAGCACAGCAGGAAACAGCAGCAGAAATAGATACCTGCGCGAATCCATGACGCCGCGGGTACGTAAACCTCAGAGTCCTGGCCGCGAAAGCGTACCCAGTACAAAATGACCAGGGTGGCCAGCAGCACGGCCACACCCGCGTTGAACAGATTCAACAACATGGTGCCGGATGGCGCAGGCGCAAATCGCCCTCAACGCCGGTTCACCACAGGGTGACCTTCCAGCCACCGGGCGCGTTTACGCCAACTCGGCGCCGCTCGCGCATCTGTCGATGCAGCAGCGCCCGCCGGTCCGCCAGCCAGTCTTCCTTGGTAACCTTCTCGGAGCTGCCGTGTTCCGCCCGGCGCTCTTGCTCTGCGGTGCGGAAACCGCAGAACTTGTGGTAGGCCGTCAACTCGGGCTCGAAGTCCTGCAGCGTCAACTCCACCATCACGGCGTCATCCAGAAAGCCCAGCACGGGTACCCGATCAGGAATGATGTCTGCCGCTTCGGCAAAATAGAACAGCGCGCCCTGCACGCGCAGCAGATCTTCACCTTCCAGTTCCCACTCCCCGTCCTCGATCATATCGGCGAGCTGTTCGAGGCGCTCGATGCGCTCGAGGATAAAGACGGGACATTCGCCGGAACTGCGCGCGCCTGCGAGCTTCACCCGCACGAGTTCGGCGAGCGTCCTGGGGTCCGAATCGGGCGGCATCTTGGACTTCACCTGCTGAGCCATCGCGGCGAATCGCTCCAGATCCGTGTCTGGTACCTCGAAGGCAATCTCCATCGGCATGCTTATTCTCCTGTGGTGATACCGCTGTTACGGCCGGGCGCCGCGACTCGGGCCAGCGACACAGCTACGTTTTTAGGCATCCTGCTACGCAGCAGATATACGGGCATCTACCTACCCAACCAAGGCCGGGCTGGCCGGAGGTTGCAGAGGGCGGGCATATGCTTCCGGACCGCATGATAATCAACCGGTGGCCAGCATACGATCAGGCGGCAATTCACAGGTACTGGGGTACTTCTCAGCAACCTCCATCGTGGTGGCCAATATGGTGGGCACCGGGGTGTTTACGACGCTGGGCCTGCAGGCCGAACTGGTGCCGGACCCCGCCTGGCTCCTCGGCATGTGGCTGGCAGGCGGCATGATCGCCTTCTGCGGCGCCCTTTGCTATGCGGAACTGGGTGCCGCCCTGCCGCGCTCCGGCGGCGAGTACCATTTTCTTGGCCGCATTTATCACCCGGCGCTCGGCCCGGCCGCCGGGCTGGTTTCGGTGACGGTGGGTTTCGCCGCGCCGATGGCCCTGGCCGCGATGGCCCTGGGCCGCTATGCGGCCACCATTTTCCCCGTCAGCCCGGCCTGGACCGGGGCAGTTGCGCTGTTAGTCATCACGCTGTTTCACCTGGTCGACGTGCGTATCGGTCAGCGTTTCCAGGTAATCAGCACGGCGCTGAAACTAGCGCTGATTGCCGTGTTCATCGTGGCCGGCCTGTCGGCACCGCCGCTTCCCGCCGACGCAACCAGCGCCGCAGCATCTGCGCCCTCCGGCCCTGCGCTGTCGCTGGCACTGGTCTTTGTGTTCTACGCGTACTCCGGCTGGAATGCCGCGGCCTACGTGGCCAGTGAAATACACCGGCCGCAGCGCGTGCTGCCACTGGCGCTGCTGCACGGCACGGCCATCGTCACCGTGGCCTACCTGCTGCTGAACTACGTGTTTTTGCGCACCGTGCCGCTGCAAGCTCTCGCGGGTACGGTGGAGATCGGTGCGTTATCCGCCGCGCGCATCTTCGGTGCCACCGGCGGCGCCGTGATGAGCGGCATGCTGTGCCTGCTGCTGGTTTCCACGATCAGCGCCATGGTGCTGGCCGGTCCGCGCGTGCTGCAGACGGCCGGCGAGGACATCCCGTTGCTGCGGCCGCTGGCGCGGCCGACCTCGCGCGGCGCGCCGGCCCGCGCGATCTTGCTGCAAGTCGCGATCGCGCTGATTTTCCTGGCCACCGGGTCGTTCGAAGCGGTGCTGACCTTCGCCGGTTTCACGCTCACGCTGTTTGCCGGGCTCACCGCCGCTGGTGTCATTGTCCTGCGGGTCACCGAGCCCGGCTTGTCGCGCCCGTGGCGCACCTGGGCCTACCCGTTGCCGCCGCTTCTATTTTCTGGAGTTAGTGGCGCAGTGCTGGTCCTGGCGCTGCGGGAAAGACCGCAGGCCGCTTTTGCGGCCATCGCGCTGACAGGGCTGGCGGTCGCAGCCTCAGCCTGGCAGCTCAGACGGCGGAAAGCGGGCTGACCGTCAGTGTCGGTCGCGGGTGAACGGCACGAACCGAACCGGAAAAATGGACCGCTCGGCCAGGGAACCATCGGAGTTCTTCAGGATGACCACCAGCTCTTCGTAGCCCGATTCCCGGCGCAGCGGAATCACCATCCGCCCACCCGGGTGAAGCTGCTCCACCAGCGGCGGCGGCGGCGCATCGACAGCCGCCGTCACAATTATCCCGTCAAAGGGCCCGTGCTCCGGCCAGCCGGCGAAGCCGTCGCCGATGCGCACGTGCACGTTGTCATAGCCCTGGTCTGCCAGGGTCTCGCGCGCCTGCCGGCCCAGTTCATCGACGATCTCGATGCTGTACACATCGGTACAGAACTCAGCCAGCACGGCTGCCTGATAACCAGATCCGGTGCCGACCTCAAGCACTTTGCAGTCTTTAGGCAACTCCAGCAGATCCGTCATCATCGCCACCAGGGACGGCTGCGAAATGGTCTGGCCCTGGCCGATGGGCAGCGGTCGATTTTCGTAGGCTGCAAAGCGCAGGTCTTCCGGTACGAACTCTTGCCGCGGCACAGCAGCCATGGCCGCCATCACCCGCGGGTCCAACTCGCTCTTGCGCAGGTATACACGGGCTTCCAGAACCCGGTTCTCGATGACCCGGACCAGTTCTTCGCGTGCTTCCCGGTACTGGACTTCTTCGGCGGCAGCCGCCTGAAGTACGCCGATCGGGGCCGCCGATCCACCAAATGTAGCGGCCATAACAATTAACCCCCTAAACATATTGCACCGGGGCAACCCGACCCCGTGTTGAATTTCATGAAATAAAGTATCGCTAACATGGTTCCGCAGGGGCATTCGTAAAAGTACGCAAACAAATCACCACCCGTCAGCGGATGCGCGTATCCCGCTTCGAGTCCCCGCAGCACCTATCCACCCAGGATGCGGTCCACCGCTGCCGCCAGGTCTCCCGCGACCTGCCCACCACAATCCGCAAGCCGGTCCTCGTCACCGGCCCGGTACTTGCCGGTCTGCACCAGCCAGGCCGCCAAGCCATTGTCCCGCGCGCCGATGACGTCAGCCTCCACATCGTCGCCAACCATCACCGCATCGGCGGCGCCGACGCCGAGATCGTCGAGCACGGCCCGAAAGAAAGCCGGCGAAGGCTTGCCGGCCACAATGGCCTGCTGGCCGGACGCGTATTCCAGGGCGGCAACGAAGGCACCGGCGTCGAGGTGCAGTTGATCGCCCTCGCGAAAATAGCGATTCCGGCCCACGGCGATCAGCGGCGCGCCTTCACTCATCAGACGAAAGGCCTGATCCAGCGCTGCGTAGCAGCAATACTCCGCTGCATCCGCGAGAAACACCGCATTCGGGTCGCGGGTCTCCAGCCCGGCGAAATCCGGTGCCAGGTCAGGGTGGATAATGAGCAGCGGCCGCAGGCCCGCTTGCTCGAGGTACGCCCGGGCGGCCAGGGGCGCGGTGAAAACCTGCTCCGCCGTCACGGCGAAACCCATCCTGCAAAGGCGCGCCACGGTGCTCGCGCGAGTCCGGCGACTGGTGTTGGTAACGAATCGCAACCGGACACCCGCCGTCGCCAGGCTTTCGATGGCGTCTATCGCACCCGCGTAGGGCGCGCGCCCGTCGTGGAGCACTCCGGCAATGTCGAGGAGGACGGCATTGACACCCATGATGCTGCCCAGAGAAACACCGCGCGCCGGCGAGGTGACCGCCGGGGCGATAAATAGCCAACACGCTGCGGCGTCGGCGAAGGACGCTCAGTCGGCGTTTTTACCCAGCAACAAATCGACCTCGCGTTCCGCGTCGAGCCAATCCGCAACCGGGTCGCCCCCTTTGAAGCCTCGACTCACAGCCCGAAAATACGCCGCTTCAGCGATCTGCTGACGGCGCTGCTCGACCGAGATCGGGCCGGCAGCCTGCTTGAGTTTGGCTGCAGCACCAGCCCCTTTGGCGCGGGCGCCAGTGGGCTTAACGCTGATTTCCGCCAGCTTTGGGTCACTTTGGGGTTGTCTGGCCACCTTCGCAGCCTGGGTGGCCTTCGCAGCCTTGGCCTGGGCGACCTGCTTCGCAGTCTCTTGCGTGTCCACGCTGAATTACCTCCTTTCATTCAGAGATATCGCGGGGCCAACAACGAACCACCCGCGTGAGGACGTAAATCACTGTACTCCACTGCGCGGGAGCATGCGACAGATATCGGCGGTGGATTGTGCCTACCGGCCCTAGCGCGGCGCGCTGCAGCAGAACGCAAAGGCCCGGTTTCCGCACCAACAGGCCTTGTGGCCCTCCCGTCAGGCGGCGGGCTTCCTGAACTTCAGCGTAAAGCGGTCGCTCTCGCCAATGGCCAGGTACTTGGCGCGGTCTTCGTCCTTCTTGCGCAGCGTCGGCGGCAGCGTCCAGACACCGGTGTCATAGTCCTTGGTATCTGCCGGGTTCGCGTTGACCTCCGATTTCCCCTCCAGCTCGAAGCCCGCGGCTTCCGCCAGCTGAATCGCATAGGCCTCGTTCACATAGCCGGAGGCTGCGTTCGGGTCCTGTTCCACATCCGGATTACCGCGGTGTTCCACCACGCCGAGCACGCCGCCCGGTTTCAGTATCTTGAAGAACTGCGCGAACATGTCTTCGGTATAGCCGCGCGGCATCCAGTTATGAATGTTGCGAAAGGTCACGATCATGTCGACGGACGCTTCCGGCGCAAAGTCCCACTTCTCCGGT
Organism: uncultured Gammaproteobacteria bacterium; assembly: GCA_947258805.1. The sequence goes on from CAMYJV010000004.1 coordinate 71,279, forward strand.
GGCATCAGCACGCCCATTTCGACGTTGCCATAGAGGTCTGGTCGTTCCGCGAGTTTGTCGGTGAAACCTTTGACCCCGTTACGCACGAATTCCCGTTCGTCTTCCGGATCCCAGTGCGCGGCGATATATTTGCCCTGGTCATTCACGTAGGGTGCAATCACTTCAGTGTACCAGCCACCGCTGGGCCAGATCTCCACCACCGTCATATTCGGCTCCAGCCCGAAAAACTCCAGCGTTTCCACCGGGTGACGCGAAGCATTGCGAGCGCGGTTTTCTTCGCTGCGATGCTCGCCGGCCGCAATGTCGGCCAGCCTCGGCCCGGCGACTTCAGGCTCGGCGAGAACCACCGGTGCAGCCGGCGGCGCAGCGGTTTCGGCGGGGGCACTCGCTTGCTCCGGTGCACCGCAAGCAACAACGGCGACGGTCAGAAAAATGGCAAAGAACGGACGGCGAGGGCCCATGGGCTTCTCCATTGGTAGAGGTGTTTTTGAGAGGGGCCAGACTGTAGAACATCATCCGTGGCATTGCCACGGGCAGCCGGACTCAGGCGTAGGCGGCGCTGTGAATGTGGCTCAGCTTGGCCGGCTGGGACAGGCGATAGAAATCTCGTAGTTCCTGCAGCATTTCGCCGCCTGGCAGCCCACACGCATAGCGGGCTTCCAGGCTGCGGCAATACCAGCCCGCAAAACGCGCGGCGTACGAGTAGCGCTCGAGCTCCGCCGCCGACAGCGTGGCATGAAAACGTGGTGATTCGAACAGCACGGCGAAGAGAGTGGCCTCGAGTTCCGGGCGCGCCTGATGGGTCGCGAGGGTTCGGGCGCCCATGTACTTGTCGATTTCGGCCTGCAGTTCGAGTTCCAGCAGCGTGACCCGGCGGTCCGCACTCGCATTCCAGGTCAGGTAGTTGAAGTGACTGAGCCCTTCAACCACCTTGCAGAAATCCTCAAAATTGTCGGCATCCAGGTAGTCGAAAGGATCCCGCGAGGCCAGGCGGTCGAGGAGTTCGGCGTCCAGGTATAGCGCCAGGTGCAGTTCGTCCTGGTCTTCGGCAAGCAGCAGCTTTTCATCGGCTTCCCGGCCGCCCTCTCCCTCCAGGGCCCTGGCCTGGTGAGCATCCGTGATCAGGTAGTCACGAACGTCGGCCGGCGGCTCGATTCGGTAGAGCTGGGCCAGAAGTGTCTGCAGATTGCGGAGCATGATGGGCTCATCAATGCTCGTGCCGGGTGCGCGCTGATTCCAGCGGTTCGATTCCCAGCTCGCGCAGCAAGCGCGCAGCACGCGGGCTGCCGGTGCGCACCCACGCTTCATACCAGCGCAACGCGTCTTCCACATCGTGGCCCCGCGCCGAATCACGAACCTCGTTGAGCACATCCACCATGTTGGTGAACTTGGCGCCGAGTTCCTCGAATACGTCGCTCATCACCCGGCCCCGCAAGGTGCCTTTTATACTGCCTGCCAATGTGCTGTACGCGCCGCCGCCCATCTTCACGTAGTAGCCCACATCCACCGGCGCACGCCGCAGAAAGTCGTCGAAAAAGCCGGCTACGAACAACGCCACGTCACCCACGCGCTGCAGCGCGAAGTGATGCTCTTCCTCCGTGCGGGCTTCAACCGCGTCGGCAAGCATGAGCGCCAGGGGTCGCAGTTCCGGCCCTTCCGGGCCCGCATCATAGAAATCTTCGGAGCGTGCAAACAGTGTCAGGAGATTGACAACGTAGTGCGAAGTCTGGGTGTCGAGCACCACATGATTCGCAGCCATGGCTGCATCTACGGAGTCGCGGAAGAACTCCGTAAGGCTGGCGACGGGCTGGAGCCCGTCCGCTATCGCGTAATCGGCGCTCATAGTCATTAACTTAATAACCTATTAGCGGCCGGTTCACGCGTGATCTGTGTCACGCAACCGATCATGCAACGGCGGGCGACCACAGGGCGGATGTTACCGACGGCATGGCCAGCTGGTTAAGGTCGATACAGGAGGGCGTTCTCGCGCAGCGCACGCTCAGCATCACTGTCGGCAATGGCTCCAACACGCTGCAACTGCGCGACATAATGAGCTGGCAGTCCATGATGGGCGGCACCGTGCAACAGGAAATCCAGGTACCAGTTGAATGGCTTAAGAGCCGGAACTATTGCACCGGCCCGCGCCTGGTAAGAAAAAACTGAAACCTTGTCGCTGCTGTCTTCCCCGATCACACGCAGTTCAGAGCGCGCGTAGCCCGGCCCCTCGATTGCATCCAGCACCGCAGCATGGGCAACGCTGACGGAGTAGATAACTCCCCAGACCTCAATGCCTGGCACGGGAACGATGTTGGCCTTGCCGGAACCATCTGCGCCGCGTTTGTGAAACGCGAGCTCATGTTCCGGCAACCGGGCCACGCCCAGCGGAACGGCGGAATTAACGCGGGCGCGCAGACGCCCGATGTGCATGTTCGATCCGTAGGCGAAGTACAGCAGCGTCATGCTGCTAACCCCGCGTCAGATCGCAACTGCCAGTGTCGGCTGCCAGCCAAGCTCGCGGACGTCCGCTTCGCTGCCGTGCTGAATCACCCGGAAATGCAGAAACTCCCCCGGGCGCCTTAGCGCGATACCGAACTCGATTTCCAGTTCGTCGCCGCGGATCGTGGGCGTGTGCAGAAACCAGCCTTCCCTGGGACTGACACCTGCCAGCGCACCATTGGCCTGCAACGCGTTGAGAAAAGCCTCAAGCTGGGCGCGCAAGTCAGCAATTCCGGAGGCCGCCTCACGGCGAAACAACATCCAGCGGCAGTTCTGCACCATGCCCGACACCACGAACAGCGCAGTGCGGCGCCAGCGCAGCGCACACCATTCCGGTGCCAGCCCGGAGCCGCGGGCCGTGGTCACGCCACCGTGCAAATCAACCCAACCCGGGGCAGCCGCGGTCAGGGGGTTCACACCGGCACGTATCAGTGCCGAAATCTCTCTGGGTGAAAGCTCGAGGTGCGCGCGCCAGTGACAGCGCAGGCGCAACGGCGCAGACGCCGACAGCGACCACGCACCGTGGTCCTGGTCCCGGGCTGCCAGGGCCCCGGCGAGGGCGCCCAGCACGCTGCTGTCTCCGGGCAACGGAAAACACGTGACCACGTTCGGACTCGCAAACTGGCCGCGTTGTCTGTCCGCGATCACGTCACGGGCCAGCTGCCAGTGGCCGGGCGGCTCGACCAGCAGCAGGGCCTGGCGGCGGCGGCAATAACGCTCGGAGGCGAATCGAGCCACCGGGCCGAGGCTCAGACCGGGCGCAGGCGGCAGGATGCAAAGCAGGTCCAGGCGCGCGATCTGCTCCAGCGCGTAGAGACCCGTGCCTTCTCGCGGCGAACCGATCAGGTCGTAGTCGGACAACATTTCCGCCGGCAGGCGCGTGCCGTCTGCGTAAACGTAGTCGGGATTCATCAGCGCCCCCGGACCCACCGTCGGGAGCGGACGCTGATGCGTACCGTTGTCGCGCAGGCGCACGAGTGACGAACGCAGCAACGCATCACCCACGTAGTCCGCATCGCTGGCGTGGGCGGACACCTCCGGATAGATCTCCTGCTCCACGACGGCTGCCTTGTTGCCGCCGTCGAGACGGTGCACTGTCAGATTGAAGTGCGCGCCCGCGTCGGCGGGGATGCCATCGTAGTCGACAGATGCCCGCAAGTACTCGAGCGGCCCGGGGTGCAGTGCTTCCAGCACGAGGGTGCTACCGCTGGCGGGCAGGTGTATCTGGTTACGACGCGAGGAATGGCAGACACGGACGACAATGGCCATCGTCCCGCCGTTGCCGAAATAGCGCTCAAGATAATGCTGGAGACGACTGTCTTTGTCAGGCGAACCGAAACGCTTCAGATATTCGGCGACACTGCGCACCGCCACCGGCATGTCCACTGGCCCGCGAGGCGCGGGGCCAATGAACGCGGCGACAGTTTCCCTGCCCAGCAACGTGGGAACGTCCGAGGACGCATCCTCAACCACAAATATACCGCTCGATGCAGTGTCCGACATTCCGGCCCACCGCCAACAACAACCCTGGGGAAATTCTAGCAGGCTAAGGGCCGCGGAGTCAGGATTCTCGCGAAGACTTGCTTCAGTCGGTGGCGATGTCGGCGACTTGTTCCACGGGATCGTGCACGATCACATTCTCGACTCGCCGCGCCCGGGCCAGCGCAGCTGCAAGGCCATCATCACCGGCCAGTATCGACACGGGGAACCCGCGATGGTCCCCTGTAATCACAACCAGCCGGGATTGATCAAGGTCAGCGGCACCATTGGGCATCTCGCCGGCCCGGGTCGCCGCGCGCTGATCGAGTTCGGCCAGCCAGTCGCGCTCGTCTTCGGCCAGCGCCGGATGGGCCTCGAGCAACAGGTCATTGCCGCTGCGCCCCAACAGCAGCGGCTGATTCACGATATTGACCGGCGTCCCCACGGGAACCCGGTCGTACAGGAATTCAATGTCTTCCGGGTAGAGCCGCACGCAACCGTGGCTCACCCGCATGCCGACGCCGGCGGGCTTGTTCGTACCGTGAATCAGGTAGCCCGGCAAACCCAGCTGGAGTACCCGGCTGCCCAGGGGATTGTCCGGGCCGGGCGGCACCTGGGCCGGCAGCGGGTCGCCCATCTCTGCATGTTCCTTGCGGATGGATGCCGGCACAAACCACACCGGGTCGCGCGTGCGGGCAACAACGGTGGTTGCCCCGGTCGGTGTCGCCCAGTCTTCCCGGCCGATGCCGATGGGGTAAGTCTCCACCACCCCGGGTTCACCGTTGACGGCGGGCGGATAGTAGAACAGGCGCTTCGTGGCAACGTTCAACACGATGCCTTCGCGCGGCGCGTCGGGCAGCACGAAACGGGTGGGCAGCACGACGGGCGTCCCCGCACCCGGCATCCACGGATCGACGCCCGGGTTCGCATCTCGCAACTCGTCAAAACCCAGGTCATAGGTGCGGGCAAATTCGACGAAGGTGTCTTCGGCGCGGGCCAGCACAATCTGCAATTCGCCCACCGTATCTTCACCGGCCACGAGCACGAAGCGATTTGCGTCCAGCGGCGGCTGCGGGGCGGACTCGGCGCTTGGCAACGCGCCAGCGCCCGCACTCTCCGGCGGCTTGAATACGGCGTCGACGAGGCTGCAGCCTGCCAGCAGGCTAGCGGCCGTCAGCAGTAATGGCGCCCGCACGGACACGCTGTCAGGGCCGACAGGCCGGGCGCTTGCCTTCTGCCCGCGCCGCGTTGAACTCGTCGAGGGCCTCCGGCAGCTGGGCGATCAGCCCGGAGATGCGGGTGGTCGACGACGGGTGTGTGGATAAGAACTCCGGCGGCGACGCGCCACCCTTGGCATCCATGTTCTTCCACAGCTGCACGCTGCCGCGCGGATCGAAGCCCGCCCCGGCCATGTAGCGCAGACCGACGACATCGGCCTCACTTTCCGCGCCGCGGCCATAGGGCAGCGTAAGACCGATCTGCGCCCCCATCGACAGCAGATCGTAGGTGGTCTGGCCTCCGCCGAGCACCGCGGCACCCGCAACGACCGCGCCCTGCGTGGTGATCTGCCGGTTCACCTGCTCGTAAGAATGCCTCTCGGTCACATGGGCCACTTCGTGGCCGATCACTGCCGCGAGCTGGTCCTGGTTCTCCGCCACCTTCAGCAGGCCGGTGAACACCCCGATGTGGCCGCCCGGCAGCGCAAACGCGTTGACGGCCTCGTCGTCGAAAACGACGACTTCCCAGTCCAGGCTGGCATAGGGCTCGTTCACCTCGGCGAGGATCGCGTCCGACACGCACTGAACATAGCTGCGCACGCGGGCATCGCGCGACTCCACCATCTGTGTGCGCATCTTCTGGAACTCGACGTCCGACTGCACCTGGAGCTCGCGCTCACTGATGATGGGCACCGCGCAGCCGCTGCCCGCGAGCACGATCACCAACAGTCCAATGCGGTAAAGCCAGGCCATGGCGCCTTCCTTATCTATTCGAAGACCGGATTATAAAGGCTATGCGTTGCCGCTTAGCGAAACCAGGTGCGGTCCCAGCGGGCGCGACCGAAAGCCTCGGCGGCCGCGTCCATCGCATGCATGATGCGCTCCTGCAGCGAAGGCTTGCCTTTCCAGCGCACGCGATACACGTCACCGTCTTCCACCGCGTTCAGCAGGTAATCGTCGCTTGCGCCCAGCTCGTCTACCAGGCCCAGCTCCAGCGCCCGGGTGCCGTACCAGTGCTCGCCGGTGGCCACCTGCTCGACGTTCATTGCCGGCCGATGCTCGGCGACCAGTTCCTTGAACAGGCGGTGCACCTCTTCCAGCTCTTCGCGCAGCTTTTCGCGGTCGGCTTCGGTGTTCGAGCCAAACATTGTCACGGTGCGTTTATATTGGCCGGCCGTGACCTCCTCCCACTCCACGCCCCGGTCTTTCAACGCGCGGTTGAAGTTGGGCAGCTGGGCCAGCACCCCGATGGAGCCGATCACGGCGAAGGGCGCCGCGATCACGCGATCGGCGATGCAGGCCATCATGTAGCCGCCGCTGGCGGCCACCTTGTCGACGATTGCCGTCAGCGGAATACCGCGGCTTTTCAAACGCTGCAGCTGCGACGCGGCCAGGCCGTGTTCGTGCACCGCACCACCGGCGTTCTCGAGTCTCAACACGACTTCGTCATCGCCGTTGGCCACGCTGACCACGGCGCTGATTTCCTCGCGCAGGTGGCTCACCGCAGTGGCGCGGATATCACCCTTGAAGTCGAGCACGAAGTAGCGTTTGCGATGATCGTCGCCCGCGGCCTTCTCCGCTTTCTTGCGCGCATGCTTGTCGGCCTTTTCCTGTTTCTTGAAGGCTGACTTGCTCAGCGCCGCGCGCCGCACGGCGCGGCCGAGTTCGCGAAAGCGGTCGTTGAGCTTGTCGACCTGGATACCCGGAGGTGCGCTGCCACGGCGCGATGCGCCCGCAATAATGGCCACAGCCATACCCAGAGCGACGAGCAGCGTCGCGGTCTTGGCCAGGAACAGACCGTAGTCGGCCAGGAATTCCATCATCCCGACGTGCCGGTCGCAGTGCCGAGCCCGGCGTTGTTCCGTTCCAGCGCCTGTTCCGCACGGTAGCTGGAGCGCACCAGCGGGCCTGATACCACCTCGACAAAGCCGCGCTGCAGGCCCAGCTCCCGGTATCGGAGAAATTCCTGCGGGGTGATGAAGCGCTGCACGGGCAAATGATTGACCGTAGGCCGCAGGTACTGGCCGAAGGTGAGTATGTGCACACCCGCCTCGCGCAGGTCATCCATGGCCGTGAGAACCTCGGCCTCCGTCTCGCCAAGGCCCAGCATCACGCTGCTCTTGATCAACAGGTCTTCGCGGACAGCGCCGGCCGCGCGCAGCACCGCCAGCGACTGATCGTAACCGGCGCGCGGATCGCGAACTTCGGGCGTCAGGCGACGAACCGTTTCCAGGTTGTGCGCGAACACGGCCAGCGGCGTGGAGGCCACGATGCGCACCGCGTCGAGATTGCCGCGAAAATCTGGCGTCAGGGCTTCTACGGCCGTGCCCGGATTGCGCGCCCTGATGGCTTCTACGGCTGCCGCATAGTGCGCGGCACCGCCATCGGCCAGATCGTCGCGATCCACCGACGTGAGCACCACGTAGCTCAGGCCCATCAGTTCCACCGAGCGTGCAGCCTGCTCCGGTTCTTCGGCATCCAGCCAGCCAGCCGGGTTGCCCGTGTCCACGGCGCAGAAGCGGCAGGCCCGGGTGCAGACACTGCCCATGAGCATCAGGGTGGCAGTACCGGCGTTCCAGCATTCGCCGATATTGGGACAAATGGACTCTTCGCACACCGTGCTGAGCTGGTGCTCGCGCACGTTGCGCCGCACGGTGTCGTAGCCAGCCCCCGTGGGCAGCTTCGCCCGCAGCCAGCCGGGCTTGCGCTGAACCGGGACATCTTCCCAGCCCCGGCGCCGGTTCACGCCGTTTTTTACCGCCGAGAAGCCCTTCCCGGTCTGGTACTTATCGCCACTGCGGACGATGGGTATACCTTTGAAGTCGCTCACAAACTGTCCGGATGTCGTAGCACAGGGGCTATTCTCGCACGGGGGATTCCGGGGGTGAAAGCGGCGGTTGGCGGGCACCCGGGCTGCAGGCAAAAAAACGCCCGGCACTAAGGCCGGGCAAGTACAGGGGGAAGCCTTTAGTCAGCCTTGCATCGACATCCTGTCATTCAGTGGACGCGCGACCAGTTGAGTAATTCAACGTCGTCTGCGTCCCGCTCAAAATTCTTCGCCAGCAGGATCTCGATCTCGATCGGATCCAGCACCTGGTTGGCCGGGGCGCTCACGTCGACCACACCGCTATACTCGTCCGCAAATCCGTCATCGGCGGAGCGCAACAGAAAGCGGGTGTAGAACTTTTTGCGCATGAACCAACCCTATTGGCATAACGTCAGAAATACTGTGAGCGCATCCACAATATCTGCGCCCCAAATGCGCTGTGACGTGGTTCACAAACGCGCTGGCGGCCGCCCCAGCGCTGGCTGTGCAGTGCGGGTATTGAACAAGACGCGCCCGGGGCGCTTGCAGGTAGTTGTGCTTTCGAGCCTGTTGTTTTTGCAGGTCACACCGCTCGATGCGGCGACGCTGCAGGAAGCCGAAGCCCGTCAGACGGAGGCCGAAGGCTCGCAGGCCGCGCTGTTGTCGCCCACTAGTTACCTGCGCGGAACTGAGGCCCTGCAACAGGCGCGCGAGAGCGCCGGTGGCACAAGGCGACAACAGTCCATCGATGCAGCGCTCAGCGCTTTCGACGCCGCACTCGATACCGCGGCGATAGCCCGCGAAGTATTCACCGAAGCCCTGGCAAGCCGTGTTGCGGCCAACCGGGCCGAGGCCTTCCGACTTGCAGCGACTCAGTGGGCGCGCGCGGAAAAATCCTTCAACGCTGCCGTTAAGGCCCTGGAACGCGGCAATCTGAGCGCTGCCGAGCAGCGCGGCGGCGACGCAATGGAGCTATACCAGGCGGCAGAGCTGAGCGCGGTGAAAGCGCGCTACCTGGGCGCCGCACGCAACGCGATACTGAATGCCGAACAGGCCAAGGCACAGCGCTTCGCACCGCGCAGTCTCCTGCGGGCCCAGGAGCTGCTGGCCAGGGCAGAAACCGCCTTGGCCAAAGACCTCAGCAAGACAACCGATGCGGCCACGTTAGCTGAAGACGCCGCCTATCACGCCCGCCTCGCCGTCTACATCGCCGGACAGGCACAACGCGTCCGCGCGAAAGAAGCGACCGTCGAAGACCTGATCCTGGAAAATCAGGCAGTCATCGCACGACTGGCCGAGACCGCAGGCACCAGCGACGACTTCAGCGCAGGTTACGCCACCCCAGAGACACAACTGCGCGACCAACTGGAACGTCTGCCGGTACTGGAATCGGAACTCGAACAAAGCCGGCGCCAGGTAGCAGGCCTGGAAGATGAGATCCGCGAACTGGACCAGCGACTAGGCAGCGCCAGTTCAGAACGGCGCGACCTGATGCGACGGGTAGAAGCCAACGCCCGGGTCCGCGAACAGTTCGCCATAGTCGAAACCCTGTTTACCCCCGAAGAGGCCGTAGTCCTGCGCAACGGTGACGACCTGATACTCCGCATGGTCGGCTTGCGCTTCCCCAGCGGCTCCGCCCGCCTGGACAACCAGGCCAGGGCCCTGCTCGGCCGACTCGAGAGCGCCATCGACATATTCCCGCGCTGCCAGGTCCGCGTGGAAGGCCACACCGATTCATCCGGCCGACCTCAACTTAACCAGACCCTGTCGCAGAAACGCGCCAAGGCAGTAGCCGACTACCTGGTCAAGACCACCGGCATCCAGCAATTCCGCGTCCAGGCCACCGGCTACGGCGACAGCCGCCCCGTCACCAGCAACCGCACCAGGGAAGGCCGCGCCCAAAACCGCCGCATCGACGTAGTCATCGTCCCAAAACTAAACGAAGGCGCCTGACCGCAGCGCTCACCAGGGCCGCGCTGCCAACCTGTCACGACAATGGCTCCAATGCCAGGAAGCGCGTGGCCGGCGGGGATGTTTCCCCGCACTCAGGTTCAGAAAGAGGTTCGCTTGGTGAAACATCCCCGCCGGCCACGCGCCCTTTACTGAAAGGTTCGCAAGAACAACCTC